>JBDTNV010000147.1:0-8206 GCA_039933555.1 Ignavibacteria bacterium | reverse complement strand
TCTTCCATACCATCAAATTCGGCCTCATCTTTAAGAATATAAATTTCTGTAAAACAGTTCTTTTTCTTCTTATCTTCAACAACCATATAATTATGGTCGGTATTTGACCTCATATAAGTTTCGAGCTCTTTTATCGAAACAAGGTATTCTTCCCTTTTTTCAGGGAGTACATCGTAATTTATTTGGAATAATATTCTGCTCATAGTAATACAATATAATTTTCTCATTTTTTAATTGAAAGTGCAAATTTTGGGAAAAATTTATTTTTTTTGATCCGGAACATTTAATATATGAAGGATATTTAAACAGGAAATCTACACTGATTAAAATCGCTGATATAAATTCATGCTTCCGGATTTCAATCGTGGAAAATAAGAATATAACTCTAAAGATTTGCGTGATAAAGTCATTGTTTTTTATAGATTTAGTATAAACCGATATTTATATTTATATTTTATTATGAATCGCTTTTAGTTAAATTAGCATTATCTGTTTATGAGGATTTTTCTCTATGAGCAGCATGTTCAATTAATATTACGAAGAATAAGTACAGATACTACAAATAATTCTGCTGCAGAGCCCGGTACTGAAAAGAAAACATTAAAATATCTTCTCTACCTCTCATTAGGTGCTTTAGGAGTCGTTTACGGCGATATCGGAACGAGTCCATTATACGCATTAAAAGAGTGTTTTTCTGTTACACATGGTGTTAAGCCTACTCATGATAATGTACTTGGAGTACTATCTTTAGTATTCTGGGCACTGATAATAGTTATCAGTGTAAAATACCTTATCATTGTTATGCGCGCTAATAATGAAGGTGAAGGCGGCATCCTTGCTTTAATGGAGCTTGTAAGGCCCCGCAATAAAGGCATGGGCTTTATGATAATTATCAGCCTTGGATTATTTGGCGCCGCATTATTATATGGCGATGGAATTATAACACCGGCAATATCAGTACTCAGTGCCGTTGAGGGTCTGCAAATCGCGGCTCCTGCGCTCGAACATTACGTAATTCCGATTACAATTATTATCTTGTTCATACTTTTTTATTTTCAAAAAAGAGGTACCGGCAAAGTAGGTTCCGTGTTTGGCCCCATAATGATAGTCTGGTTTATCGCAATTGCCGTGCTTGGCATTGCTGCAATAATAAAAAATCCCGAAGTGCTATATGCGGTGAATCCTTTATATGCCTATTCCTTTTTTATTCATAACGGCTTTCATGGATTCGTTATACTGGGTTCTGTTTTCCTTGTAGTAACCGGCGGTGAAGCATTATATGCCGATATGGGTCACTTTGGACCAAAGCCAATACGCCTGGCATGGTTTCTGCTGGTATTGCCCTGCCTTGTAATGAATTATTTCGGCCAGGGCGCGATGATGCTTCAGAATCCCGCAGCAGCTGAGAGTCCGTTTTACTACCTTGCCCCTGATTGGGCCTTATACCCTATGGTGGCAATTTCTACCATAGCCACTGTAATAGCATCGCAAGCATTAATTTCCGGAGCGTTTTCAATTACACAGCAGGCCTTACAATTAGGCTATTTACCAAGAGTCAGGATAATACACACTTCTCAGGAAGAGCGCGGTCAAATTTATATTCCCCAGCTGAACTGGCTATTGTTTATCGGAACTATTATGCTTGTTCTAAGCTTTAGAAGCTCAAGCAATCTGGCTGCAGCATACGGTATTGCGGTAACTTCAACAATGGTTATAACAACGATACTGGCTTTTGTTGCTATGACCAAACTTTGGAAATGGTCGGTCCCTGTGGCAGTCATAATATCATTATTTTTCATTGTTATAGACCTAGCTTTCTGGGGAGCCAATCTTCTTAAGGTCCTTCATGGCGGATGGGTACCATTGGTAATTGGAATGGTTATTTACAGTATCATGATAACCTGGAACTGGGGGAGAAAATTACTTCTTTGCAAGATTGAAGAAGAAACACAGCCGATTGAAAATTTTATTGATGAGGTAATGAGCGTCCGTTTGGTTTCTACACCGGGTACTGCCATATATATGTCAAGCAACCCAAAGGGAACGCCGCCGGCGCTGGTTAAGAACATGAAACACAACAGGGTTCTGCATAAACAGATAATAGTACTAAGCATTATTTTCAAGAAAGTACCGCACATAAATATCGAAGACTCTATTGAGATCGAAAACCCGACTGATGGATTTTACAGGGTAATTGCATCCTATGGATTTATGGATAACGCGAATATTCAGCAGATAATAGAAGAATTGAATAAAAAGGAAATTGTAATAAATATTAATAAAACTACATTCTTCCTTGGCAGAGAGCTGCTTGTTGCAAAGGAAAAATACGGGGTAACCAGGCTGCGTAAAAAATTATTTATCCTGCTTTCAAGGAATTCCCAGAGAGTTACTGAATATTTCAATATACCAAATGACAGGGTTTTTGAAGTTGGTTCGCAAATAGAGATCTAAAGATATCACTTTTTAGTATCCGGCAGCTCTTACTTCATCTTCATTCATTCCAAAATAATGCGCTATCTCGTGTACAAGTACCTCACGGATCTTTTCCTTTAATTCATCCATATTATGACAATATCTTTCAATATTCCTTTGGAATAATATAATCCTGTCCGGAGTTGTATTCATATAATATGTATTCCTGTATGTATATGGTGTACCGGAATATATCCCCAGAAGTGAATATCGATCCGTCAATCCGACCCTGCTTAGATCTGTTTCCGAAGGATATGGTTCAGCCATAAAGGCTAGATTTTCGATCTTATTTTTAAATGGCTCAGGAATAGTATGCAGTGCCTCTTCCATCATTTCCCCGAACTCTTCTTCACTAACTGATATCATATATTAATTACTTAACAAATGGCTGAGTTATATTTACAATGCGAAACTTTTCGCTGTACTTAAATTTTTTGGTATATTGTGATAAGTGGGTTTTTACCCATTCACTCATGGATTTATGTTCACTAAATTGTGAGCGATGAGCTTCAATCAGCTTAATTTTATCATTAATATAACCGGTAATGTTTTCGAAGTGGTTTGGTTTATCTGTACCAAAGAACCAGAATTTCTGTACTGCATGGGGTTCACCTTTGAGCAAATACCTGTTCCGCGCTGCAAAAACGGAATCAAATGCAGCTTCTGCAATAACCCTGTGGTCACGGTGAAGCAGGTTAACACTTTCAAACGATTTGTTTGAAGGGTCAAAAGAAAAAATTATTTCAGGCTTCACTTTTTTTATAATGACCGCAATTTTCTCTCTTAATTCATCAGTGTATTTGAGGTAGCAATCTTTATAGTTCAGGAAAAATACTTTTTTTACTCCCAGCAGTTTTGCAGCTTTAAGCTGCTCATTGTGCCGGGTCTTAACCCTTACAGCTTTTGGTTTATGTCCGATCTTAAATCCATTTTCACCGTTTGTAGCAACAACAAAATATATATCATAACCAAGTTTTTTGAATTTAAACATGGTCCCGCCGCTTGAAAATTCAATGTCATCAGGATGGGCTGATATTGCAAGTAATACTTTATTCATTACTGTACCTATCGAGTTTAAATGTTTCTCCCAGGTACAATTTCCTTACCATCTCGTCATCTGCAAGCTCTTCTGATGAACCTTTTCTAAATATCTTACCTTCTATAAGGATATAACCTCTATCAACAATTGAAAGTGTTTCATGCACATTATGGTCAGTTATTAATACTCCAATACCCTTTTCTTTCAGCTTTGCGACAATTTTCATGATTTCTTCAACGGCAATCGGGTCAATACCTGCAAATGGTTCATCCAGCAGAATAAATTTAGGGTCAGATGCTATTGCCCTGGCAATTTCCGTTCTTCGCCTTTCACCTCCTGAGAGAACAAAGCCTTTGCTTGAGGCAATGTGCGAAATTCCAAATTCCTTCATCAGGTCATTGGCTTTATCTTCCCTGTCAGCTTTATCCATTGGCATAAATTCAAGGACTGAATATATATTCTGGTAAACAGTCATCTTCCTGAATATCGAAGCTTCCTGCGGAAGGTACCCGATACCTAACCTCGCGCGTTTATACATCGGCTGAAGTGATATATCATCGCTATCAAGCAATATCTCACCGGAATTGGGTTTAATCATTCCAGTTATCATGTAAAATGTAGTGGTTTTTCCTGCGCCGTTGGGTCCAAGCAAACCAACAATTTCACCCTGCTTCACGGAAACAGAAACGCCATCAACAACTGCTCTTTTACTGTATTGTTTTACTAAGTTTTCGGCTTTTAGAATGGAAGGCATTTATCAGTTAATTTCTTATTTCTTTTATTTTCGATACTAATTCAGAAAGTATTTCACCGCTTTTTCCCTGCAGTATCTCGTCCAGATCAAATGACATAACTGTTGGTTTAATGTTTATTTCAACCACATACGCTCCTGAGCGTTTGGCAATGAGAGGCAGCATTGCTGCCGGGTAAACCTCGGCAGATGTGCCTATTGAAAAAAATACTTCTGAATCCATAGCGCATTCTTCAGCTTTTTTCAGCGCCTTCGCCGGAAGCATCTCACCGAACCAAACTACATCCGGCCTGATCAACCCCCCGCACTTCTCACACTTCAAAACTTTCTTTTCTGAAACATCAATTTCCTCAACGAAAGTCTTACAGATTATACAAAAATTTCTTTCAATATTACCATGCAGCTCTGTTACTTTTCTGCTTCCTGCACGGTGATGCAAATTATCAATATTCTGTGTTATGAGATTGAATTCTTTGAATACGTTTTCCATTTCAGCGAGTGAGTAATGACCCGGGTTAGGCTTAACTTCACGCATTATTTCCCGTCTGTGCTGGTACCAGCTCCAAACAAAATCAGGGTCAGACATAAACGCTTCAAAATTGGCAAGCTGCTCGGGCCTGAATTTTTCCCAAATACCGCCAGGGTCACGGAATGTGGGCACACCGCTTTCAGCTGATACCCCTGCTCCGGTTAGAACCGCTACTTTTTCAGCGCTCTTTAGCCTTTGCAGTAACTCTTTTGAAAATTCCACTATTGCCTTACTCGTCTTATTACTGTCAGCATTTCCCTTACTGCGTTTTCCAACCCTGTAAACACTGCTCTTGCAATAATTGAGTGACCTATACTCACTTCATCAATTTCAGGAATATTAGCTATAGCGGTAATATTCAAATAATTCAGCCCGTGACCGGCATTAACACCAATGCCAAGCTCTTTTGCCAAAATGGCCGTTTGTCTAATCTTTTCAAGCTCAGCAATAATATCCAAAGGCTCTGTGAGAAGGCCATATTTACCGGTATGGATTTCTATCATATCCGCACCCATTTCGAGCGCCTGGTCAACGCTATCAGTATTTGGCTCTATGAAAACACTGGTCTTGATACCTGCATCTCTTAGCTTTTCTATGGCGGGTGACACTTTGAATTCAGTTGCAACAAGATCCAGCCCTCCTTCAGTAGTAAGTTCCTTTCTCTTTTCAGGCACCAGGGTAACCATATAAGGCATGATATCGCAGGCAATTTTAACCATTTCATCGGTTGCAGCCATTTCAAGGTCAAGTTTCGTTTTGACAGTTTCCTTCAGTATCTTTACATCTCTATCAATGATATGCCTTCTATCTTCCCTTAAATGACAAACAATCCCATCTGCGCCGGCAAGTTCACATATACCGGCAGCAATCACCGGGTCAGGCTCTTTTTCCATTCTAGCCTGCCTTAGCGTTGCGATATGATCAATATTAATACAAAGTCTCATTTTAGTATAAAGTTAATTTGTAAATAATTTTAAAAAAGCATCAAAGCCAATTCCGTAAGATTGTGATTTGTATCTTAAAACTGAAATTACGTCGACAAATATCATAACACTCCAGTGAACAAGGAAGCAATAAATGAATGAATTTGAGCGCCATGCCTGAACACCAAGTATGAGCCCTGCAAAGATTGAAGCAAAAGTTTCAATTTCGGGTTTACCCCTGTGTAGAATAAAGAACGGTATCATTTGAATAAAAATTGCATAGAAACCGAACTTTTGTTTTAAACCGAACATCATGTATCCCCGCCAGAAAAACTCCCATGCAAACATATAAAAGCCAACAAAAAGCTCATAGTACAAAAGAACAGAAATATTTTCTCTTACATATGAGCCACCCTGCGGATATGTATTTGCAAAACTCTTATTTCCGGAGGCTATCCAAAGAAATGGAAGCATTACCACAACGAAAAGTAAAGCTGACTTCAATCCGAATTTATAATCACCCAGCCTAAGGCCATAATCTGAGAGTTTTCCCTTAAGTACAAGAGGAATAAGAATAATTGGAACAATGAACATAAGGAATCCGTCAGCTGAAAACCAATAAAGTGCTGAATAGAATTTATCATCATCTGTATCAAATATCTTCCTGAAGAAATTAGGAGATGCATATTGCATTGAAAGAAATGTAATAATTGCAACACTCATGAAGATAAAGACCTCTTTAAAGCTTAGAGTCTTTATTGCTTCTATCAGAGAGCGGATCTCAAGTTTTAGTGAATTCAAATTATCTTAATATTTCTTTTTAATAACATATTGAATTGTTTCTGGTTTTATTGATATTACAGTGCACCCGGGCGGGATTTCAAATACAGGTGTTAATGAACCTGTGGAATCAGCAAGTATTTTCCTGTAATCTATTTTTGCGATTATTTTAGATATATCAATATTTGCAAGCTGGTTTACCCCGCCTTTGAGCTGAATAGAAATAGTTTGCGGGATAAGCAGTACTTCTTTATCTTCGGGTGTCGCTGGAACCACAATTTCAATCCCGGTAAATTCTTTTTCAGCTGTTGGTTCAATATTAACTTTAAGCTTTAATTCTTTTTGTGAGAGCCACAGGATATTGTTCAGACTATCTGAAACATTTATGATCCTGGAAATACCGGCATTTACATTTTCGAATGTAATGGTTTTAGTATTTAAATGATCAATTTTCCTGAGAAGCTCAACCGCGCCTCCAATCTTGATGCTGTCAGGTTCCAGTTCGGGTTTTCCAACTATCTGGTATCCTTCTTTACAGATTACATTCAATCGCGGGTTTATCTTTACATATTTTTCTTCATAACTTTCTATCTTAACTAAAAGTGTTTCAGGGTAGACCGCTGTGATTTGCAGATTCTGGCTTAAGCCCATATTATTATCAAGGTAATCTTTGGTTAAAATGATGAATTGTTCATTCTTCCTTGCATTAATATCGTAGGTAAATTCAAGGTTAAACGATGTGAAGAGCCTGATAAGATTCCAACCCACGCCCCTGAATTTCACTTCAAGATTTAGCGGTATATTGCCGGTTACTGCATATGGTTTGTTTATATTTATTTTTACCGGAACTGTCTTTTCGATCTCGTAAGTTTGGTTTAAATTCAGACTTAGCCATAACACAGCCGAGAGCAGAAATGATGCTAATACGATATGATATCTGAATTTAGACAATTTTAGAGATTTATATTCTTAAACAAATATCTGAAATAAAATCAATTGTTTAAATCCTAAAATTACCTCATAAAAAAACCTGCCTAAGGCAGGTTCAAAATTAGTTACTTTATACTTAATCTGTCTCTCCAGTTATCATCCCGCTGCTCATTCTGGGCCGTAGAATGAACTAACACATAATCGCCATAGCCGGAACTATTATCTATAAATACAAATATAGTGCCACCCTGCATTTTATTGTATGTCCATATTTCATATGCCCGGGTAGAGCCTTCATACGGGAATTTTTCTACTTCATCATACTTTCCGTAAATACTATAGACCCTTCCCCGGTCAGTTTTCCAGCCATCTCTGAAATCACTTTTGAAATTCTTATTTGCAAATTCGATCCTTGCAAAATAATCTTTCTTTTTCAGGTATTGCGAAATTCCCTTCCAATATTTGAACATATACATTCTTTTATCATCAATAGATTTAAGGGATTCATACTTTTCTTTTTGCTGGTCACTCATAATGTAAATAGCTCTATTAAACTCTTCATCAACCTGCTTATCTGTTAATTTTGGATATTCACTGAGCAAATATTCATTTTCAACATCTGTAAGGTCTCTGGCAACAAGATTTGAATCACTATTATATATGTAGAAATATTTGTAGGCCCTCATTAATTCTTTGTCAGTATTATCCATTACCTTTAAAAACAAAAGGTACCTGTTTGAAGGAAGTCCGGTAACATCCATTGAGCCAAATTCAACTTT
>JBDTNV010000146.1:0-8236 GCA_039933555.1 Ignavibacteria bacterium | reverse complement strand
GTGAACTTATGCCCGGCCTGAACTTTTGTAATATTCTTAAAGAAAGTATTTTCAGTATGGTCTATGAAATTGAAAACAAGATAATCGTAAATTGTATCATCATTAACAGTTTTATCAACTCCACAGCTTAAAATTTGCTTTATTTCTGATCCGAAAATCAGTGTATTATCATCTTTATAGAAGTACAGCGGCTTGATGCCAAATCTGTCCCTTGAGCAGAAAAGTGTTTTTTCCTGCCTGTCCCATATGGCAAAGGACCACATACCGTTAAGCTTATGCAGGCAGTCTTCGCCCCACTCTTTATAGCCATTTAATACGACTTCAGTATCAGAATCAGTATTGAATTTATGTCCTTTGGCAATCAGCTCTTTTCTTACTTCAAGATAATTATAGACCTCACCGTTATACACTATTACATACCTGTTTTCGGTATCATAAATGGGCATATTGGATATTTCACGCAGATCAATAATAGCAAGGCGGGTTGAGCCAATACCAATATTATTTTCTACATGAACACCATCCCCATCGGGTCCACGGTGGTGAATAGTGCGGTTCATTTCCCGCAGTTTTTTTTCATCAACGGGTGCCCCGTTAAAATTATATATTCCGGATATTCCGCACATCAGTTTTTAATACTTTCCTTTATACCTTCTTTAGTATTTATAATATGTTTTGGGAATAAGGTATAAATGGCAAGAGGTATAAGTATTGTAAATATTGTTAATGCTTTATCAATTTCTCTAAGTCGTGCGATAAAGAAAAATGCGAGCAGGTAGAATAACGGCAAAACTATCATTGCGCTGTTTCTCAGGAATTGAGGCTTTGATTTGAATCCTTTAACTACAAAATAAAGTAACGGCACAATGGTTATGAACCAAAGCGCTATCCAGTCCTTATGCGAAATATTAAAAGCCGCGTCTTTGGTGAAGTACCACTGCACTTCTCCTCCGCCAGCTGAGCCGCCGCGAATAAGGTAAATGGTACCATATGTTATTACAAAAGTAATTGTAAGCAATATACTATTTATCCATATCTTTTTATCCCTGAAATCGGGTGCTTTTGAGAAGAAATAAAATGCAATCAAGAGAATTAACTGTAATTCATTGAGGGCGGCAACAATGATCAACGGAAACAATAATTTTTCCCTGGAAGTATTGATAAAATAAAAGCCGAGAGCCATTATTCCCGCAGTTGTCATATCACCAAGTACATCATAGCCTGTGAGTGAAACCGGGACAAGGACAGAAAACATGAGCAGTGATATTACTGCACCCGTATCATCAAACCACAGCCTGAAAAATTTGAACAGGCAGTAGAACATAAAAGTAAACACAAGGATATTCTGAATTAAGTATCCGCCAATGAAAGCGGGTTTTTCAGGGATGACAGCTTTCAATGCTGAGACCCAGATCTGAGTTATATATGGATTCAACAGCCTGTATTTATACGGGTATTCAATTGTATTATTTATGATTGTTTCATGGCGGGTAAGCTTAAGCTCATAATTTGGTGCATCTGTCCTGACAGTTTGGTAGTAGCCAAGTAAAAGTCCGGTGAAGAAAATAATGAACAGGATTTTATTATTTACTCTCAACTTAGTATTTAAGATCAAGATAAAATGAATCTCTGAGTATACCTCTTGCTCCAAAGCTCTCTTTGAACTTCCCAAGTCCCCAGTTCGGCTCCATATTTACAGTAAATAAACCAAAATCGAGGAAACTGAGTCCCCTGTTTATGGCATCCTTCATAATTGTATAGAATAAAAGATTGACTGCCCGATATTGCTGGTATTCAGGGTTATGGCTTATATAAAATACAAGCACAACTTTATCATTGCAGTAAAAGTTTACAACACCTGCTATCATTTTATTTTTAAGATATGCCCCGAAAAGCTGTATCTTATGCGGGAAGAGTTCTTTGAGAGTATAAAGCTCTTCGAGTGTATGCGCAGGCTGAACGTTATGCCTCATTGCAAGGTTACTTTTTAAGATGTCATAATATTCTTCAAAATCATTTGATTTCTTGATTACAACACCCATTTTCTCTGACTTACGAACTGATGTTCTAGCCTCCGGCTTTATCAGCTTCATTACATTATCTTCATCAACATTAAGTGTAATAACGCTTGTTACTTCACGCTTTTGATATTCAAATCCGTTCTTAATAAATGCAAAATCAAGATACTGGTTGTAACGCTTTTGGTAAACTACCGGAACATTTGTCACTAAGATCTTCTCGAATTTTTCCTGCAGGGCGTAATCGACGAGGCTTTGTGTCAGGTCAAATGACTGCTTGATATTCAGGCTTTCATCATATACAAAGCCGCCATAGCTGGCCCCCATATGCGACCATAGCATACGCAGGCCGTCACGCTTTATATCAGCTGCGGGCAGAATTGCAGCAAGTTTCTTTTCTTCAAAAAAAAGGAGTGAATTATCTTTAAATTTATCAGGTAAGTGGTATGATAGGAATTTCCTGGAATGGAAAATTGTGCCGTTGGAAGATGAAGCGCAAAAATCTTCCCATTTATCAAGATATTTTTTTTCGTACTGTACTACTTCCATTCATTTCCCGTTAATTGCGATACGAATTAAAAGTTAGTGCCTATTGTAATTGTATGGCTCGAACCCTGTGAATACTTGTAAGGAACAAAAGCATAATCTAAATTGAATGCTTTATATCTTAGCCCTATACCGGTTGTAATGGATTTATTTTCATAGCCTGACTGGTAACCTACTCTTAATGCGAGGAAATCTTTATACAATAGCTCCGCGCCTGTATTAGCATGGAATTTACCGCCATTAAGCACTTTATATCCATCAACACCAACGGTTAATTTGGAACTGATGCCAACGAGGTAAAAATTGTATGAACCGCCAAGCCTGATAGCAGATGGAAGCTTTGTTGCTTCATTTCTCAGTGAGCTCATTGAGCCTAAGTTAGAAATTGCCAAGCCGATTGCAAAATTTTCTTTGGAGTATAAGCCGCCTAGATCCAGGGCTATACCGCTTGCATTATCAACATAAATTTTTTCAAACAGGAATTTTCCAGTTAAGCCAAGTGAAAGGTTATCGTTGACCTTATATCCAAGTGAGAGCCCGAACGCAAGATTCTGCGCAGTAAATTCACCTATGGGCGCACCCGGAATTTCACGAACCTCTATATTATCAACTGATGTATTGTTTATGCTGAATCCCACAGCCAGTTTATTGAATTTAACTTTTCCCGCTAAAAATTCTGTCCTGACACCAAGCACCTGTGAGTTATGCATAAATACAATATTTACTTTTGAACCGTTAAACATGGCAGCGGGATTGTAATGAGTAGCCGAAGCATCATTTGTGTTTGATACAACAGATTCACCCATTGATATCGCGCGCGATGTTACACCAAGCTTTAAGAAAGCCAGACCCGTATTTCCGGCGCCATCATTCTGCGCCCTGGCAACGGATAAAGTAAGAAGGATTAAGAAAAGACTTTTAAATATTGATTTCAGCAAATTATATTTTTTAAAGAATCAGTTTTACAAAATTAAGTATTATTTAAGCTTAAAAACAGCCGTAATCGTCTGGAACGGATTATGCGTATAAGGCTCTATTACAAAGGAATAATCGATCCCGATTATGTAGCTTTTAAATGATTTCTGGTAACCGATGCCAAACATAGCCCTTGAGCCCCCGATCTTATCTTCTGAGCTGTAATCGAACCTATCGATACCTGCCCTGAAATTAATATCTTTAACCGGGTTTATTTCGGTTCCAATCCTTATAATATTTGATTTTTTGTTGCTTGTTTCGTAATCAATTGAAATTAATCCAAAATTCTTAGGAAGCTGGTAAGAGATTCCTAAAGTAAACAGTCTTGGGAATTTCTCTTTAGTCTGCTTACCGTTTGATGTACCATATATTTCGTTTGTATTCCAGTCGTATTTTGAATTTATATCCTTAACTGTAACACCAATATTAATTTTATCGTTCACTTTGTATAAGCCGCCGAGATCGAACCCAAAAGAAGTTGAAGAAACGCCTTCATACAGCTTGTTATAATAGAGCTTAAATCCAACGCCAAGCGAAATTTTATCGGAGACCATTATTGAAGGAGCGAATAGGAACTGGTTTTCGCTGGTTGATAGCTCACCAATAGAAAATCCGTCAATATCCCTGCCATCAATTTTGCCTACACCAGAATTCAGCCATGAAAATGTTATACCGGCGCCGCCTTCAGATTGTTTAGGGAGCTTGAAGTTCTTGGTATAGCTTACAAAGTTCAGGCTTCTATCCAGCGAAAGGAATGAATAACCCGCATTTATTAAATGGTCATTCTGGAATGAAGATAAGGCAGGATTATAAAATCCGCTCACATCTCCTGTAGTTACAGATGTCATAGCGTTACCCATTGCAATACCGCGGGCGTTAAAGCCCATTCTGGTAAATGCACCAGGCAGGCCGCCAAGCTGAGCAAATGAGCTTGCGCTTAAGACCAAAAGAAGCAATATTATTTTGATATATTTCATTATGTATTACTTTTTTACTATGACAAGTTCTGATTCGCTTAACTTTGTTTTTAACTTTTCTGAATATGAAAGCTCTAACTGGTACTCTTTACCTTCAAACTCAAACTGCTGGGGCGCAATATCACCCGTGCCTGATGACCAGCTGACATTTTTTTGAGTTTTATCATTTGATACCACAAAATCATAAAACCTGAAATTCAGGCTGTTACCGTTGGGGAATTCCTTTTTCTCATCCCTAATACCCTTAAATTCCAGTTTAAAATCCGGGAATTTCAGCTGCTCACCTTTTGAATATTTAACCGCAGTATTATATTCAATATCCCCGCTTTTCATAGAGCAGAATAAGCTTATAAAGCTTAGAAGGATTATCATAGATTTATTTATGAATTTCAAATTTTATGACTAAATATTTAAAATTTAAAGACCGGTGATATACTTAACTTCATTGATGTTTCAGAAAGTCCCGGTTTAAACACAGAAGCCTTTGCGCTGAAAGTAAACTCCGTAGTGAAACTTATATATCCAAGATCCCAAAAGACTCCAACTCCGGCAACGGGTCCGGCTGCTACCCTTTTATATGAATTCTCAACCGTGACAACCCTGTCTTTATATTCATCAATAAACCTGTTTTCAACGGGCTGATATGAAAAAGATAGACCGCTTACAAAATACACCGGGTCATCGGTCCTGTCATCATTCACAAAAATTATCCCCCTGAAAGTTAGTTCATGAGAGCTGAAATCAGTAAACATATAACTGTAAAAATTCCATGGCGGCTCAGGGATAGATTGCTTGAATTGTTTATCAGAATATCCAATTTCACCCGTATATTCATACATAACTTCGAGGCTGAATTTATTATTCATTTTGAATCCGATCCCACCCTGAAAATTATCAAACCATCCTTCTGCCTCGAAGCTTCTGGATTGCCTGAAACCGCCATCCTTAAGTACAAAGCCTGCATAAGAATGGAAAGAATGCTGGTAACCGCCGGTTAAATAAAAGCGCTCGGCAAGATTTTCATTTGCTGATTGCGCATTTGCAAAACTAATTAGAAAGAACGATAATACTACTGCCAAACCAAAGGTTCTCATGGCTTCTCCTGTTATTAGGTTAGAAAAAAGCAGTATTATTTATTTGTTTTAACCTCCGGTTTTAATTTACTTCAATATTTTATTGAAGCACAAGAATTTTGCCCCAGACAGTTTCATCTTTATCAAGCTGTATGCGGTAAAAATACACACCGTTAGAAACCTGTGTACCGTCATCACGCTTGCCATCCCATGTTACCCAAATAACATCGGGTGTATCACGCTGGGCATTCTGTATAACTGTCCTTATCGGGAACATCGCAAAATCAAAAAGCTTAATTGTTACTGCGGATGATACTTTCCCTGTTTTGAAATATATCCTGCAGACTTCATATGCCGGTGAAAACGGATTTGGCGCCGCATATGATTCATTGGTTGCATTGATATTCTGGTATGCGCGGAAGATTTTCCATTTACCTACCCATGGACTGGTTACAGTATCAGTTGTCCTGGCAAGTCCATCGCCTGAACCGACCCAAACTGAATCACCCTGTGACTCAACCGCATAGAAAAGATTTGTTCTTATCTGGTCCCTTAACGCCTCATCGTATATTATAGAAGGCCTTGACCAGCTGAAATTAGGCGGACTGAAATAGCTTCTCCAAACACCGTCATCAGTTGCGCCATATACTATTGAGTCTTTAAAACCTACATTATGTGTGAAAGAGCCCTCCAGAGTATTACCCCAGATTAAGCCGCCGTTTGATGAATAGCTGAATGCAGATTTTTCACCCGGCTTTGTTGTATTGGTAGCTCCCCAAATGATCCTGTTATTGCCGTACTTCTGAACTTTTAGCCCTACTACAAAATCACCTGAAACGCCTGTGCCGGTACCGGTTGAGTCATAGTTGTATTTCTTCCAGCTCACACCCCAGTCACTTGACCTGTTAATTCCGCCGGCAGTACCTACATATATTGTAGAATCATTTTCAGAAGTAACTGAAAAACCTTTGTGATTATTATTTCCCTGGGGCGGGTCACGGGGATTAAGCTCAAAATTATAAGGTCCGCCTGTTGGAGTAATTGTATTGAACGCATCCGGTGGGAGTACAACTCTTTGCCATGTTGCGCCAAAGTCGGTTGATTTCCTCGTACCGCCGGCCCATGAAGTTATCCAGAACACAAGCGAATCGGATGAATTATTTTTTTTCGTGATAGCAATATCATAGGATAGGTTGAATTCATCAACTACAACAGGTAAAGCTCTTATTGTGCTGATGCCGTATTGTATTACTGAATCACCAAGCCCATCCATCGGCTGAGGGTAAGCTGACCATGTTGCGCCGTAATCAGATGATACTTTAATGCCCGTTCCGGTTGGAACATATTCATCGCCAATTTTCTGAGAGTACGCCGTTGAAACAACAACCCAGTTATTATGCACTGCAAGTCCCGATACATCATCTTCATTAAATGGCGCTGTGCCGTAAAAATTTTCGAAAGATACGCCGCGGTTCGTTGTCCTTGAAATTCCCTTACCCGTGCCGAACCATATAGTATCTCCCCCTGAATTATTTACTACAATAACATCAGTAATAAAGTTTGATATTATCGTCGTTGATGAAATAGGTGCCGGTGTATATCTGCCAATGAGATTATTGGGTCTATTTGATTTTATATCAGACTTAAGATTTTTGTAAACTTCATTTGATATTTTAAATCCTTCCGGCAGCATTTGCGCAAAGCTTAATTTAACAGCTGCAAGTAATATTATGATAAGAATATTTTTCATTTTGCCAATTTTAATAAACATAAATAGAATCAGTTAAAATATTGCTTGTATCCCCCGAACGGTCAACTGCTCGTATATAATACCTGTAATATCCCGTTTCAATAGTTGAGCCAAAGAATTTACGTGTAAACTTACTGTCATTTGCAGTAGTATCCCCGCTGCTGGCATTAAATGGAGGCAATACGCAGCAATCACCATCGTCATACAACTCCAGTGATAAATTCAATTGTATACCGTTTGGCTTGAAGCCAGTATAGAACACTTTTGCAATATCACACGGCCCATTCGGGTCAGTCGCTGTTATCATAAATATAAAAAAAGTTGAAACATCAGACTGAATGCTATCAGGCGTAATTACAATTCCTGATACTACAGGCGGCTGGTTTGGTGACCTGATAATGTTAACTGTATTTTGAATAGGGTTACTCGATAAGCCTGAGGTGGTTGTTGCAAGAAACTCAATTTTATGTGCGCCTACCTGGCGGCAATCAAATACAAAGCTGATAATACCGGTATATTTTCCGTCACCTGCGGTTGTATCAGGATAGACGCCGTTATCGAGAAGCTGGGTAGTCACAAGAACATTTGTTCCATAATCATAGAATTTAACTTCAACCTTTTCAAGCGGGTCAACTGATTCAACTGTTGCTCCGGCAATAACGCCAACTGTATCTGAATTTAAGACCTGTGGAGTATAAAAACTGGCAGTTATGAGAGGAAAATGCAGAAGCGGATCGATCACGGAATTGTCATCCTTTTCACAGGAATACATAAGAATCCCGAGAATAAGCGGAATTAAAAAATATTTTATTTTGTGCAAGCTGTGATTTTTAGTTTAAATGCGATATGTAGAAATTTCGATAGGCTAAATTAGGTTGTTATTGTGAGATTTTCAAT
>JBDTNV010000145.1:0-8361 GCA_039933555.1 Ignavibacteria bacterium | reverse complement strand
GCGCACCACTTTGGGGTAGTGGGGGTCGCTGGTTCAAGTCCAGTCGCGCCGACAGGATTTTTAGAGTAATTAACGAAAATTAATGTATTCACTGTATTGTAAGAAGTGCAACCTTTATATATTTTTATGCATTATACTCTCAAGAACCCAATGAAAAGCATAATTATTAAACTTATTCTTTAGGTAATCACTATAACTATATTATTTTTATAGTGTTCTTGATTTTTAATACATTATTGTTTAAGTTTGGTAAGTTCTTTTCAATAAATAGGCTGGGGTGGTGGAATTGGTATACACGCATGCCTTAGGAGCATGTGCCGCAAGGCTTAGGAGTTCGAGTCTCCTCCTCAGTACAAGTTACATTTTTGAAGAGGCTCAAAAAGGAAATACACGTCCCGCAGGGCGGGATGCCGCAAGGCTTAGGAGTCCAGAGTCTCCTCCTCAGTATAAGATTAGATATTATTAAGTAAAAAAACATATAGGACTTAAACATACAAATTTAAAACATGTCCAATAAAACCAACATCAAAAACATCAACTCACCCGTCTGTTCATTCTGCGGCAGAAGTGCCAACAAAGTGACAAGCATGATCGCGGGACCTTCCAACTACGTTGGCAAAAAGGTCTACATATGTGATATGTGTGTTACAAATGCTATGACTATCATAAAGCAGAGCACCGCAGCAAGTCTGAATAAAAATATTCCGCAGAGGCATGAATTGACTCCTGAGGGAATAAAGAAGTTTTTGGATCAGTATGTAGTTGGACAGGATGCGGCTAAGAAAGTTCTATCAGTTGCAGTTTACAATCATTACAAAAGAATTGATTCCAACGAGTTCAGTTATGTTGATGATGTTGAAATAGAAAAAAGCAACATCATGCTCATCGGTCCGACAGGAAGCGGAAAAACCTTCCTTGCGCAGACATTAGCAAAGTTACTTGATGTACCGTTTGCAATAGCTGATGCAACAACACTTACAGAAGCCGGCTATGTGGGCGATGATGTTGAAACTATACTTGTTCATTTACTGCAATCTGCTAACTATGATGTAAAGAAAGCTGAGCGCGGAATTGTTTACGTAGATGAAATAGATAAAATTTCCCGCAAGTCAGACAGCACCTCAATTACGCGCGATGTATCAGGTGAGGGTGTTCAGCAGGCACTATTGAAGATCATTGAAGGTACAACAGCAAACGTTCCACCTAAAGGCGGAAGGAAGCATCCCGAGCAGCCGCTCATAAGCATTAACACAAAGAATATCTTGTTTGTATGCGGAGGAGCATTTGACGGGCTTGAAAAAGTTATACAGCAAAGGGTATCGCAGACATCAATTGGTTTTGGTACTGATATAATAAGCAAGAAATCAAAAGAATACGATAAATTAATGTCACAGGTTGAGCCTGATGACATGATAAGATTCGGATTGATACCTGAATTCATTGGCAGGCTGCCTATAACTGCTGTACTTAACTCATTAAATGAGGAAGCACTTCTTTCAATTTTAACTGAGCCAAAGAATGCGATAGTTAAGCAGTATAAGAAACTCTTCAGGATGGAAGGCGTTGAGCTTGAGTTTGAAGATGATGCACTGCTTGCTGTGACAAAAAAAGCTATTACAAAAGGAACAGGCGCAAGAGCGCTTCGTTCTATACTTGAAGAAATCATGATTGACATAATGTACAAACTTCCTTCCAAAGAAAATGTTTCTAAATGTGTAATTACAAAGGAAGTGATCGAGAAGAAAGATCAGCCTGTATATATTCAGGAATCAAGCAAGCAATACGCGTAAATTTATCCTGAGCGAACTGCCTGAAAGGCAGTTAGAGAAGGATCTCATTCTAATAGCTATATTTTTAAGAAGGAACGGCCAAAACCGTTCCTTTTTGTTTATAGTATATTATCACATATATTTTTATCTTTGTAAATTCAAATAATTTAAGGATTGCTTAATGCAGTCATAGGAGCATTACACCATCGCAACAATAAAATCCAATATTACACAGGACCTGGTTTTCCACGAGCGTGAAGACAATATGAAAACCCTGCTTAGAAAAGTTAATGCTGAGGCAAAAGAAATTTCTTTGGGCGGTGGTAAAAAAGCAATTGAGAAACTGCACGGGCAAAAAAAGCTTCATTGCCGTGAAAGAGTTGAACTTCTGATCGATAAAGGCTCATTCTTTATGGAAATAGGTCAATTTACAGCGTATGGAATGTATAAAGAGTATGGCGGCGCTCCTTCGAGCGGTACGATTTTCGGGATGGGGAAAATTCACGGACGGGATTGTGTTATTGTTGCAAATGATGCCACAGTAAAAGCCGGCGCATGGTTCCCCATAACATGTAAAAAAAATCTCAGAGCACAGGAAATTGCAATTGAAAACAGGCTGCCCATAATTTATCTGGTTGATTCTGCAGGAGTATTTTTGCCTTTGCAGGAGGACATTTTCCCCGATAAAGAGCACTTTGGCAGGATATTCCGTAACAATGCTGTAATGAGCTCAATGGGTATACCTCAAATAGCTGCTATAATGGGTCCATGCGTTGCAGGCGGCGCTTACCTGCCTATTATGAGCGATGAAGCGTTAATAGTTGAAGGCAGCGGAAGCGTGTTCCTTGCAGGCTCTCATTTGGTTAAAGCGGCCATTGGAGAAAATATTGATAACGAATCCTTAGGCGGCGCGACCGTTCACACTGAAGTTTCAGGTGTTACTGATTATAAAATGCAAAGTGATGAAGAATGTCTTGAAACTATAAGGAGTTTAGTAAGTAAGTTTGGACATTCTGTAAGTGCAGGGTTTGACAGGATAGAATCAAAAGAACCGTTATACCCTGAGCAGGAAATTTATGGAATAATGCCGCGGGATAGGGCAAAGCCTTATGATATGTATGAACTAATTGCAAGAATTACAGATGGCAGCGAGATTGATGAATACAAAGCAGGTTACGGAAAGACAATTATCTCAGCTTATGCAAGGATTAACGGCTGGGCAGTTGGAATTGTTGCTAACCAGAGGAAAGTTGAAAAAAATGCCAAAGGAGAAATGCAGGTTGGGGGAGTAATATATTCCGATAGCGCTGATAAAGGAGCCCGTTTTATTATGAACTGCAACCAGAAGAAAATTCCGCTGATATTTTTACAGGATGTAACCGGATTTATGGTTGGTTCAAGAGCCGAACATGGGGGAATTATCAAAGACGGCGCAAAAATGGTAAATGCCGTTGCGAATTCCGTTGTGCCAAAAATTACAATTATTGTTGGCAATAGCTACGGCGCAGGAAATTACGCAATGTGCGGCAAAGCTTATGACCCGCGCTTTATATTTGCGTACCCGACTGCATCAATAGCAGTAATGGGTGGCTCTCAGGCAAGCAGTGTATTGCTAAATATTAAAGTTGGACAGTTAAAGAAGCAGGGCAAAACCGAATTGACACAGGAAGAACAGGATGCAATGCTTAAGGAAATTAAAGATCATTATGAAGCTCACGCTGACCCGCTTTATGCGGCTTCCCGTCTGTGGGTTGATGGTTTAATTGATCCTGCGGATACAAGAAAAATTATATCAACCTGTATCGAATGTGCTAATAATAATCCAAATATGCCAAAGTTTAATCCGGGTGTAATGCAGGTGTAGTGATGATTCCGGAATGCAGATTTGTGATTGCGGATTTAATTAATATTTATTCCATAATTACTATGGAAAATAACATTACTTCAAATAATCTATAATTTTCCCTACGTTAACATCAACATCATTAAAAGAACTTAATACCAGGTTAAACCTGTATTTTTTTGATTCAAGCTCTTTAGCGGTTGCTTCCATTTTCTGCCAGTTGCGCTCTGAATTTGTTTTCTGCGCTTTATCGCGCTCTTTAATATTCTTAAGCCTTAAATCTTCCGGTCCTGAAACCCTGAATGTGTAATTGCTTTTAGGATATGGCAAAATTGTATCAATTATCATATACCTTCTTACTGTAAATGGTTTACCGCCCGTTTTATCCATCCTCAATAATTTAATAAAATCAAAATCTGGGCTCTCAGCCTGCAGACCTATCGGAGTATCAATTACTTTCTTAATAAGATCCCAGTCATACTTAAAAGGAGTCTCCATATACTCCTCATACGGCTCATTGTTGTATGATTTCAGGTAATAGTCACCCGGTATCCGTGAAGCCATTGTATCCCCAAGCTCGCGGGCTAATTTTTTTGCAAGTGTTGATTTGCCGGCTCCTGCTGCGCCGCATATGCTGATTATTATTTTATCGTTCATTATTCTTTTCTGTTATGCTGTCCGCTTAGGCGGATTGTTTTGAGCATCTTGTTTTTTGTTTTGCAGACCATGAAACAAACTTAGAAACAGGTTTAGGTTCACAAAACTTAAAAAAATTTTAGTTACTTAATTTATATTCGCTTACAAATACGGGCTGGGCTATTGCTTCCCTGTAAAATCTTAATGATTCAGGGGAGGAGTCTATTGTAATTGCTGACATTGTTCCGTCTGTGTTTATCCAGGTTGAGTGCCACCAGCCAACCGCTTTGATGCGGCTGAATTCCGGCTGCTGTACAGAATATAATGCGCTTTGTATCCACAATGCCTTATTAACATTTGGCAGGTAATCAGCGACGCCAAATTCTAATATAGCTATCGGTTTATCAGGTGTAAGCTTTAAAAGCTGCTCATAACCCGGCTGCATAATATCCACAAATCTTTGGTAGCTCTCGCCCCATCTCTGCGCGCCATATGCGCTAATTCCTATCCAGTCAATGTAATCATCACCGGGATAATAATTTTTAATATTGTTCCATTCCTCATTCGGGGCTCCTACGGAATTCACATGGAATATCCATGTCACTTTAACAGCGCCTTCATCTTTAAACAGATCTATGATATATCTGTACGCATCGCGGTAAAGTTCCGGACCGTCAGCAAGTGTTCTATCCCCATAACCTGTAGTTATTCCGCCGCCGTTTTGTATTCCGCTCCATGGGAACCAGTCACCGTTTGGTTCACCGGCAAATCCTATTAAAACCGGAATATCAGTCTGCTTAAGCTCCTTAGCCCACTCTCGAAGCTCTTTATCAAACTTTCCGTCAACAATTTTCTTTAGTGAATAAGTCTTGTCATTTTTATCATAAGTGCTCCATGGAAGCATTCTGATAGAAGGTATTGCACCTGATTTCCATATGTTCTTAACAGATTCTGCCGGAAATTTTATTCCGTCAAACCAGTCACTCTGAAAATTCAACCAGACAATATTCCTGCCGGCTAAGTTTTCAAAATATGGTACCTCTTTTTCAGAAACATTATTTGAAGAAGAGTATGTGGTCGAAAATGCAGTGTGATATATCCCGTTCTCAGGAGGGAGCACCTTAACAATTTTCGGCTGACATGAAACATTTACTGCAAGGAGTACCAGCAGCAACAAATATCTATTTCTTAAAATAAGATTCAGCTTCCTTTTCTATTTTTCTGATAAAATCTGTTTTAGCATCAGTGTATCCCATTTTATCTTCCCAATCAATTGCTGCAAGTTTTTTCTTCAGTCTGAAATACTTATCTCTGAGATTATCGTGTAACATTAGGAAGTCTCTGAATAAAAGGTGTCTTTTCCAGAATTCACTTGTTATTTCAACAGTATGGATATGATGAATACTTTTTCCATTTTGAGATTTAACGAAATATCTTCTCTCAGGCATTATATCTTCATATTTAAACACGTACTCATAGCCAAGGTGTTCCATATTCGGGATAATATCTTCAGCATCGCTGAGTTTTTTTACACCAAGCAAAACATCAATTATTGGTTTTGCTCCAAGCCCCTTAACTGATGTACTTCCAATATGTTCTATTTGTGCAATCTTTTCACCAAATGAATGAAAGAACTGGTTCTTAACTTCTTCATACATTACAGGCCATTCACTGTTGTAATGTACAATCTCAATCTTCATAGAAATTTGTTATCCTTATTTGTTGGGGTATGTGTAAATTACAGAAAGAAATCGAGTATAAAAACCCATTTCCGCTATAAAATAACAGTTATTTTGTTTTTATCCATATCCATGATTACAAGATATTTACCATTAAATGGTTCAATTAGCTGATTGGATTCCTCAGCGCGTGTTTGTATAGCTTTGA
Source organism: Ignavibacteria bacterium (assembly GCA_039933555.1). Lineage (GTDB taxonomy): Bacteria > Bacteroidota > Ignavibacteria > Tepidaquicellales > OLB5 > OLB5. The sequence continues at coordinate 2,226 of JBDTNV010000145.1, read as the reverse complement.
TATACTGTTCATCAGGAACCTGAATGGAATAGCTTTCAAATCCTGCTGAATTTTCAGGTGCTGGTTTACCATTCTTTGATGACCATATGTTGGCGCCAACATGATGATGATAACCGCCTGCTGAAAAGAACATTGCTCCGGAGTAAGTTGAATTCGTTACATTCATACCAAATAGCAGACTGTAAAAGTCCTGCGCTTTCCTTATATCAGAAACACTTAAATGAATATGCCCAATATCGGTATCAGGATGGATGCCATTCCAAACATTTCTATCATCAAGTTCATTTGTCAGTACATTTAAATTAAGCGGTAAGGTAGACATTTCTACCTGTCCCATATTATACTGCCACTCTTCGCGCGGTCTATCAGCATAAAGCTCAATTCCGTTCTCATCCGGATCTTCGAGATATATTGCTTCACTTACAAGATGATCTGAAAATCCCTGGAACTTTACTTTATTCTCGAACATTCTCAGGAATACTCGGGCAAGTTCCTTCCTGCTAGGTAATCTGATCGCAATATGGAATAAACCCGTGGAGCCATACGGTCTGTGAATTACATTCTTATTTTCATGAAGCTGTAAAATATAAGGCAAACTTCCGTTTGCAGAAAGCATTGCCGAAGTTTCATCTTGTGAAATTATTTTAAATCCCATTAAATTAGAATAAAAATTCAATGAGGATTTAAGATCTTTTACTTTGAGATCAGCGCTGTGTATTTTAGTATTATCAGGTATTTTCATGTTTTTTTAAAAAGTGAAAGCGAAGGTATTTCTGCCTTCGCCTTAAAATTGAAGTAATAATTATTTTAAGCAGCAGATTTATTTTGCTCCCTGTCAAATATTCCGGCAAGAAGTAATGCACCACCCATCAGGCCGGCATCTTTATAGAAGCCCATCATTCCCATTTGTAGAGTCTCGGGTTTCATCATTGTGGGAATGTGTATTGTTACTATATATATAAAAAGCAATAACGCCAAAAGCAGCATTGCAAGCTTACCCTGAAATTTTGTAATTGCAGCAACGCCTGCTAATAACATAGCAACGCCTGTAACGTATATCCATATTATACCGCCGGGTATTGGGACTATACCTGCCATCATAGATGCGTTTATTAAATGCCCTACTCCAAATCCTAAAAATGGAATTGCAAAAAATACTCTTGCAACAACCCCTGTTAATATATTCATTTTTCTAACTCCTCCTGTTGATTTGTTTATACTATTTTATTTAATTTCTTGAAAATTCAGGTATCCTGAAATTGATGCTGTTATGAAATGTTAATTTGTGAATATTGAAAGTAATAAATCCTGCAATTGGGAACGATTCAAGTAACTCCCGTACTTTAAGCTCATCTTCAGCTATAATATTTACCCAAAGTTTTCCGCTTTCCAGCGAGAGAGCATAGCTGGAAATGATCCCTTCGTGCATAAGCTTATTTACCTGCGCTCTTTGCCTGGGCACAAGTGAAAGGAAATCATCATTGAAAGGTACAGGCAGGTCAATATCTGCCAGGTATTCATACATTATTATCATACTAAATATTATTTATTTTTTATTTAACCAATTTTCAAAGCTTGTCAATTCCGGATACATTTTCTTTAGATCAGGAATATTTGCTTCATATCCTTTATCAACAAACCACTGGAACATATTTGCAAATTCCTCATTGTGGCTCTTCATCACATCCATTGGCAGTTCATTGAATACGTATTCTTTGCCTTTTGCTTTTGCAAACGCTGCTGCAACTTCAGGCATTGTAAGCTCGTCACCGGCAATTTCAATCTGTTTACTTATGAATTCAAAAGGATCATTAAATGCTATAGCGGTTAATGCTCCAATATCATCTACCGCAATAATTTGCAGTTTAACATCAGGTTTCATAGCTATAGTTAAGGTCATTTTCCCATCTGCTTCTACCGGGGCCGAAAATGTGTTGAAATTTTCCATGAAAAATACAGGCCTAAGTATTGTTATGGGCAGTTTCAATCCTTTGATATAATTTTCAATTTCAAATTTTACGTCAAAATGGGGCAGATTTGTGCCGCGGTCCGCTCCACCTACTGATGACTGAACAAAATGGTTTATTCGCGCTTTATGAGCAGCATCTGCAACCGCTTTACCCTGGCTTAATTCACCTTCGTAACCATGCTCCCAGTAATTCTGAACACTGAATGCTCCATATACTCCTTCCATTGCTTTATCAAGAGAGGCCGGGTCACTCATGT
>JBDTNV010000144.1:0-8372 GCA_039933555.1 Ignavibacteria bacterium | reverse complement strand
GGCTAAAAATGGACGATTTGGAGTCAGAAAGTTGAAATAAAAACGCTTGAAAAAGTATTTATTGTTTTATTCCAAGGCTTCTATAAAGGTAATGAAACTTTCGTATCTGACAGTTAGTTTCTATTGGTAGACAATCCTTTTTAAAAAACAGAACTGAATGCACTTGTATATGTACAAAAATATTATAAAAAATAAGTTACTTTAAAACCAAATTATTTTTACATGAATAAAACAGATCAAGATAAATCCACCGGGGATAGAAAAGAATCAATTTCAATTGACAATCCATATAAGAACGAAATAGTATTTAATAACTCGCGGTTTGATAGAACCGGAAACATGTCAACCTGGAACGTTCATGAAACATACATAGGTACAGGTAACCAGCGCAGCCTTTGGGATGAGATATTAAAGGAAAGAAGATTAAAGAAAAAACTGAAAGATTGAGACGATATTTCAATAGTTCTATAAAAAAACAAATTTTTATATATTTTTGATATCTGTCTTCATATTATGAATAATGCTGAGCAAAATAAAATTATATGGACAATCGGCCACTCAACCCGCACATTTGCAGAATTTATTTCAATTCTTCATTCATTTCAAATTGAGCTACTTGTTGATATTAGAAGCTACCCAGGCTCAAGACGTTATCCACATTTTAATAAAGAAATATTGGAAGTCACATTACCTGAAAATGATATACAATATATTCATCTAAAGGAACTTGGCGGAAGAAGAAAAACACTAAAGGATTCTCATAACACCGGTTGGCGGTTAGCTGCATTCCGTGGTTACGCAGATTATATGGAGACCGAACAATTCGTTCAGGGGATAAATGAGCTGGAGAGACTGGCATCTGTTAAACGGACAGCCTACATGTGTTCAGAAGTACTGTGGTGGAGGTGTCATCGTTCTCTTGTTTCGGACTATCTTAAATTACGCGGCTGGAGAGTAATACATGTTATTCGTATGGGAAAGAACGAAGAACATTCATATACTTCGCCGGCTCGAGTCGTTAAAGGCAAGCTATTATATACTAAGGACTTACAATTATTTTAGATGGAGAAAAGAAAATGAATCAAGATTCCGCAAAAATAGAACAGAGTGAATCGACTAACCAGCCTTTTAATTTAAACGGCTTGTTTAATTGCCAGAACGGTTTTCTAGTTTGCAGGGGAATAAGTAATAAGGAACAGTAACATTGTTTGCATTCGATAAAGGACAGGGTTTAAGCGAGCATATTACATCATATGAAGCGCTGATTTACGTTCTTGAGGATGAGGCTGAAATTACAGTGGCGATGAGTTATATAAAGTTCGGTCGAGTGAAATGATATTGTTTCCTGCCAATGTTGCTCATGCACTAAAAGCGTTAGAAAAATATAAGATGCTTTTGATTATGATTAAATCATAAATTGAAATTTAGTTAAATATCTTTGTTTCAATCGCTAGAAGCAAGGATCTATGTGAGAGCCTCTATGATAGGTGCGACGCTTTATAAGGTAGCGGTGCAGGAAACAGACATTACCAAACTTATACAATACTTTCGTCGAAGATAAAAAATATTTTCAGGTATTAAATCAATTCATTATTTAATTTTTTCAGGTTTACTAATCTCCTTCATTAGATTATCATCCCACTTACCTTCAACATTGATTTCTGCCATTGCTCCAAAGGCGAACGCCTCAATCAAATTATGATTTAGATATAGATAGGTTCCGGGCTGCCGGAATTGATAAATCATTGCTACTGCGGAACCGCCAACAACTGGCCATGATTCGTAATTGGTTGCAGGTTTATCATTAAACGAGCCGCCTAACCAAACTAGGTCTGCATGGCCTCCTATTAAATGTATTCGTGTATCTCTGTTAGCCTGAGAAGTAATAAATAAAACTTTATCGCCAACATTTACCATAATTGCATTCTTTCCTGTTAGTGAGCCAGTAGTGCCATTAAATATAATATGGGTTGGGGTTAATGTTTGAAACACTTTAATAATATCGCCAAAACTTTCGGCAGGAGTGTTATACTCTTTAAATTTTCCCGTACTGTCTCTGGGGACATAATAATCCTGTTCAGCTATGTAAAATGCTTTGTCATAGTGCAGAGAATTTCCATTCTCGTCTTTCAAGCCATCACGGGGTAAAACCATGATTGCCCCGTTCATACCGGAAGTTACGTGTAATGGGACCATCATTCCGCCAGGTGCACAATGATATACAAACACACCTGACTTAATAGCTTTGAACATGAATGTAGCTTCCTGACCCGGATTAACCGTAGATAATTTGCCGCCTCCCAGTCCACCGGTAGCGGCATGGAAATCAATATTATGTGTCAATGTATTTGCAGATGGGTTTACAAGAGTAATCTGGACATAATCGTTTTGGTGAACTACAATCATGGGTCCTGGAACAGTACCATTAAAAGTTAAAGCCCATATTTTTACACCCGGTGCAATTTCCAATTTCTTTTCCTGAACTACTAATTTAACCTCAACTACAACAGGATCACCGGTCACCGATTGTTCATATTCCGGTAAATCCGGCGGTGCAACCAAATTCTGCTTTATATGTTTTAAATTTTCAGGATTTTCATTGCTGGGCGTTTCAAATACTGAAACAGTATTTGAATTTGTATCTAAATTTTTTTTCTGATTCAATGATGTTTGCTGATTGCAAGAATATAAAAGACAAACCAAAAATGCTAAAATGATTGTTTTCATAATTTTGAATTATAAATTTTTTTCATAGTCTTTAACATGCTAATTTACTTAATAAATCCATATTCTAATATATATTATAATATGAGGATGCACAGATTTTTTACTTAAAACCCAGACCGACTCAAGGAGCCCACTGTAATCCCGACACTAAGTAAAAATTGAAAATTCTGATACAACCAAACATAAAAAGGAAAGTTTAATACGAATATAAAAACAGACAGCGCTGAAAAATAAAGCAGATTTAATATATTTTATCTCCAAAAGTAATTGGTAGCAGTATTTCCTGAAAAACAATGCCGATCAGTTACTTATTCGTTATTAATATTTCTTCCTATCTGTTCAAGTTGTTTCTCAGAAAGGGTCTTTTCAATCATGGGAAACAACTCACGCTCTTCAAACCTGATATGTGAATCCAGAAAATTACCAAACGAAATTATATTATCACTAAGATTATTATCAGATGCTGAAATCATGTTAAATAATTTTTTTATTTGCAGGTGGTCTGCACACATCTTTTTAATTAACTGAGTTTCTTTTAATGGCGGGACTAAGTATTTTTCTTCTTTAGCGAAATGTATTTCGAGGTCTGATTGATAAAATGCAATCAATTTATCCTTTAAACCTTTCAAACCTGAAATCTCAACTTTACCGGCTAATTGAAGTAATCTAGCAATTACTAAACCATGCTGGTGGTCAGATGAAAGAAGTGCCAGTGAAGAATGTCTTTTCATAAATTTTATAATTTAAAGATGGGAGTTATTAGTTCCCATTCAGTTCATTTATATCCAATATTTATTAACTAAAAATAGAAGTCTTTTTAAAAAAATATTGAAAACAATATTTTATTAACAAATGAGATTTTTTGAATAATTATTTACTACCTTTCCTTAAATAATATTTTTCTTTTGCAATTTATCAAGCAACAAATGAAAATATACTAATCCGCAATAGGGCTGCCAACCTGCCGTTATTTTTTTTACTTCGTCATAATTTGGCAGCTTTTTAAGACCCATGAGCAGCATCAGATTTTTCTGAGCCCCTACATCGTCGCCCGGAAAAATATCAATCCTCCCTAAACCTCTGAGCAGCACATATTCCGCTGACCATCGTCCGATCCCATGTATCTTTAGTAGATGTTCGACAGTTTGCTTGCTAGTCATTTCTTCCAACTCTTCTAGTAACGGCACTCCTTTGTTTATGATGGAGTTACTTAACTCTTTTATGGCTTTAACTTTCTGACGGCTGAATCCAAGTTTTTTAATGTCTTCAAGTGGAGCAGCGGCTAGATCCTCAGGACTTGGAAAAGCATATATTAACTTGTCTCCATCTACGAACTTTGTTCCAAATGTAGCAGCTAGCCGATTTAATAGCATTATTCCCAAAGTTAAGGTTACCTGCTGGCAAGCGATGCTATTAATTAGAGCTTCAAATAATGTAGGGAAGCGAGGAGGTTTTACTCCAATAAAAGATTTTGCCAAAGGCTTAAGAACATTGTTGATCTTCGCAAGTTTGTAAAATGGCTTAAGGTCAGCCTTCAGTCCAAGCATCTTTTCCAGCAGCATCCGAATTTTCCCGATTGTTCCTACAGTCAACTCTTTTCCACTTTTTAAAATGATTGAAAGTTCCGGAATTCTGTCGGTGCCTCGCTGTTTAAGAATTATTTTTACAGGCTGACCATCAACAACTAACAGCCGGGTATAGTGCTCTCCATCCCACTGGTCAACGGCGTTAGTAGGTCTTCTCCTTAAAGCCCATGTGGTAAGGTCCAATCGGAAAGGAGCGGTTGGTAGGAGCTTTAAAGTTGCTACTTTTATGGATTTATTTTTCATTTCTAGTGTTCCTTAGTAGTCGCACCCAGCCCTCTATTTAATAGCCTGAGAATTCTTCGGTCTTTATATCATCGTCATTCACACCGGAAGCAGCCAGGACTTTACGTATGCTGGCAACCATTTTTTGCGGACCGGTTAAATAATATAGCGGGTTAGTAATCTCTTTGAGATGTCTTTTGATCATTTCCATGCTTATGTAGCCGGTTTCTCCGTTCCAAGTCTCCTTGGACTTATCCATCTCCGTCATCGTGCCTATGAAAGTGTAGTTGAGGTTTTGATTCTGCAAATCCATAAGTTCCTTCAAGAATGCCGCGTCTTCCGGACGGCGGTTAGAATAAAACAGAAAAATTTTGTGCGGTAATTTCTTTTTGGTCGCGTCCAGAACTATGCTGTGGACAGGCGTGATACCGATGCCTCCTGTCAGGAAAACTGCGGAGCGGGAAGAGTTGTTGTGTAGTCTCAAATCGCCGTAAGGGGCATCCATAACGATTTCATCGCCAAGGTTAAGCGTTTTTAATACTCTCTTAAAGGCAGTATCTCGCATGCGCGTAGCAAAGCCCAGATGACTCTCATCTGGTGTAGTAATAAAAGAGAAGCCTCTCATGTTGCCTTCGGCATCTGTCTCCTTAGGGTTAACTAAGGTATAGTCGCCAAATTGCCCGGCTACAAAATCAAAACTTTCTGGTTTCTCCCAATAAAAAGACATTGTGCCCTCGGCTATTTCCTGACGGCTTAACAAACGAATATTATTTTTTGCCATTTTAATAATATTTAAAGTTTTAAGAATAGGATTATTGCTTATACAAAAACATCAGTTAATTAAAATTATTCCCATCAAACAACTCTTTATCACTCAATTTCAATTCACGTATTACAAGAGATGTCATATATTATAAAGTCATAAAAGGAAAACTGAATGTTGAACTGTATTCCTTCGCTATTGCATTAATTCTCTTATAATGTTACGCAGCAATATATGAATTTTCATTGGACATTAAGCCACAAATCGCTAAAGGGAGGATTTCCATTTTATTACCAATTATAAATGACAAACCGCCTCTATGTTCTATTATAATATTAGCCGCATTGCAGATTTCTTCATCCGATACCACAACAACTATTCTACTATTCGAATCATGGGCTACGGAAGAACCCATAGCTCCCTCTTTTAATATTTAAAATAAGGAGTTTCATCTTTTGTATATATTACTTTTTTATCAGGTTCAATCTTTGTTATTTCAGCCAGATGAAAGATAATCTTCCTTTTTCTAATTACTTCACTTCGGCAGGATAATATTTTCCCGTTGCAAGAGTTAAAAGAAAAACAGATTCTTCAAAAGCTTTAACAACATGCTGTATCTCTGCCTGAAGTGTAAGAAATTGTCCCTTACCTAAAATGACCGACTTTTCGTCCGTAGTAAACTCTAATTGTCCTTCTAATACATGAAAGCTGATAGAGTTGTCTGTTTTATGTGCAGGTAAAACCGTATCTTTTTTCATTGCTATCATAACGACTCTTAATTTAGGATCCTTATGCAGAGTTATAAGATTTTTGTTTCCGTTTCTCCAAGTATCTTCATATTTAAGCTTTCATATTTCATTTGATATATCAAATACCTGAAAAGGAGAATTGAGTTGTTTCCCCATGCTTGAACGTGTTCTCTTGAATGTCATTTTAAAAATAATTTAATTTTTAATAAACAGTACCCATTTGAATAAAACTTCCTAAATACAAAAGAAACAGTAAATTTCCTTTAAGTGAAAAGAATTTTGTTTTATACTAAATATTTTCTTTATAATACTTAAAACACTTTAAATTTCTTTGGTCAATATCATAAGAAAAAGAGTGCTCTTTCAAATTTTTACTTATCTTTTATTCAAAAATGGTTTTTATCGTTCTTTTTAAAAACATTAATGAATTTTTTAATTTCTAAATTTAATAGGTACGTTTTTAATAAATTCTGATATCTGAGAATTTGCATAAGTTCCATATGCATCTATCAATATACCCTTGGTACCAGATTTTGAAGAAATCCCATAAAGGATTGCCATATCAGATGGGTTTGAATCGCCTTCAAAGCGGAATATTTCTTCAATTACTAGGTCATCCGGATGAAAACTTTTATTTGTTTCTGAACAAATTGTATCTTCTGACATTATAATAAAATCAGAAACAAAATCTTTTTTACGGATATTTTCTATACTCTCTGTTAATGTCTCCATTTCATTTCTCACTAATTATATTTCAATATATTATTATTTTTTACCCAATAGATAATCTTTTATTACTACAGCCTGGTTATGTAATTCATCTTTTGCAGAATATACAAGTGTTAAGTCACTTCTGCTGGAAATGGATTCCAAATACTGAATCAAAATTGTTTTGCTTTTGAGTTCTTTAAAATATCGTATTTTAAACTTTTGCCACTTTTGGGGATCATGGTTAAACCACTTTCTTAATTCATTTGAAGGTCCAATTTCTTTTAACCATTTATGTAATTTAGAATCGTCTTTCTTAATACTCCTCGGCCATAATCTATCAACAAGAATCCTTACACCATCATCTTTATTGGGTGGTTCATATATCCTTTTGATCTTAATCATAATTCATTTATTAATTTTTCTTTCAAGTACAATGAACCGAATATCCTCATCGTACTCATGGCTGTCCGTAATCGGCTTCTCAAAGATGGATGGATTCGAAGTCATTTCTTGCAATATATTTGCTGAATTTGTTTTGATGTTTATAAAATCATTTTATTTGTTATTAATAAAATGACAATATTTATCATTATCATATTTCGGATTACACTTCAATAATCCATTTTTTTGCTTCTTCAATTTCATCATTTTTAAAAATTCTAATTTCTCCGGGTGTCATAAAGCCGAAAAATTTTACAAATGTATTTATCATTTCATGATCGGATACCAAAGCAATTTTTTCCCAGGCAGAAAAATGTTGTATCCCAAATTTCGCGTCATCAAGCATAGCGCTTAAATCAAAACTTGTAAAGCTGCTGCCAAGATGGTACAAAAACCGAACTTTTTTATGTGTTTTGAGTTTTTCCTTTAAAGCAGGAATTAAAACAGATTCATAATCGCTGCCTGTTATTTTACCTTCTGCGAATACACCTAATGTATTATCGGGTAAACCATTTATTATTGTCAGCATTTTTTAGTTAATTAAATTTGTAAACTATTTTGATTTTTCTTTCATTCTTTTAAGCAGGCTATAGGCTGCAATTATAATTACAGAATCGGCTCCGTACTTAATCAAAATTCTCAACATTGCAGGCCATGCGGTTTTATTATATCTTTTTAAAGCTTCTGCTGCCTGCCAAACTATATCATTATCGTTATCGTCCAGTGCCTGAGCTAAAGCAGGCATTACCTGAACATCATTTATTGCGCTAAGCGCTTTAGCTACTTCCCAGCGTGTTTTCTTTATCCAATAGTTGTAAATAATTCCTGATAAAGCTAAAAATGCCGGTTTTCCCTAAGTTACAAGCGACCTTCGCGCGTTAATGCAAATCATTCTGTCTTTACTTGAAAGCATTTTAGTTAATGATGCAATGTTTTCGTTTTCATTTTTCAAACTTTTCATAAATTTATACCGAAAGCGTTATTAAAATGTTGATATGTATAATACAACAATATAAATAACAGATATTTTTCATGATAAGTTGCGAACAGTTTCAGTCAGCCAATATTAAGAAATAAACTCTGGATAAAAAATAAACAGTTTTTAATCTGTCTCATTTTTATTTAAGATTTATGTTAAAAAATTGTTTAAATTTCTGTCAGTAAAAGTGTCAG
>JBDTNV010000143.1:0-8466 GCA_039933555.1 Ignavibacteria bacterium | reverse complement strand
TCAATAAAAATGGCAGCTTCTCGCATGGCAGGATATTCCCTTTCAAACAGATAAAGCGCGGCTTCCCTGTTTTTGATGATGATTTTGGCGCGGTAAAGCTGATTAAAAGTATGACCGAAAAGGATTTCCCCGAAACCGATATTGATATCTCCGATGACGGAAAGATTTCAAAGAAATAAAGTATGATAATAGCTCCCCTCCTTTGTAGGCCTTTGGACTGCTCCTGCAGTGATTTGGCGTGCTAACGTCTCCCCCTTTTTTAAGGGGGAGTACGGCGAAGCCGGGAGGGGGTCTGCTTTGTATAAAAACTGTATCGTATCAGGGAACTCCCTTAATCGTTTACTTTTTCTTAACTTATTGGTAATTTAGAAGATTACAAAAATAACTCTATAAGAAAACTTTAATATGTTCGAACAGGCTTTTAAAAATATTGATGATGTACTATTCAAGGATGCCGGCTGCGCAACTGAACTAGATTACATCGAGCAGACCTCATGGATATTATTTCTAAAATATCTTGATGATTTTGAAAAAGACAGGCAGGCTGCAAGTGATCTGACAGGAAAACAATATACTCCTATTATAAGCAGTGAGTTCCGCTGGGATAAATGGGCTTCTCCAAAAACAAAAGATGGAAAGCTTGACCACCACAAAGCGTTAACAGGTGATGACCTCAGGGATTTTGTTGACCATAAGCTTTACCCGTATTTAAAAAAGTTCAAAAATTCAGGCGCAAGCCCTGATACAATTGAATATAAAATAGGTGAAATCTTCAGTGAGCTTAAAAATAAAATACAAAATGGTTATGGCTTAAGAGATATATTAAGTATAATTGATAATCTTCGCTTCCGCTCAAAAGTTGAAAAACATGAGCTATCGCACCTGTATGAATCTAAAATTAAAAATATGGGTAACGCCGGCAGAAACGGCGGCGAGTACTATACCCCAAGACCGCTTATAAGAACAATAATAAAAATAGTTAACCCAAAAATTGGCGATAAAATTTATGATGGCGCAGTTGGCTCAGCGGGATTTTTAGTCGAGGCTTTTGAATATTTGAAGGAAGGGAAAAAACTTACTACCGGTGATATGCAGACCCTGCAGAAGAAAACATTTTACGGCAAAGAAAAAAAATCACTGGCTTATATTATAGGTATTATGAATATGATACTGCACGGCATAGAAGCCCCGAACATTATACATACAAACACACTTGCAGAAAATTTAGCAGATATACAGGAGAGAGACAGATATAATATTATTTTAGCAAACCCGCCGTTTGGAGGCAAAGAAAGACCAGAAGTACAGCAAAACTTCCCTATTAAAACAGGTGAAACTGCATTTTTATTTTTACAGCATTTTATAAAGATACTTAAAGCAGGCGGCTCGGCGGGTGTAATTATTAAAAACACGTTTCTATCCAACACAGATAACGCCTCAGTATCGCTCCGTAAGCAGTTGCTAGATAACTGCAACTTACATACTGTACTTGATCTTCCCGGCGGAACGTTTACAGGTGCGGGAGTAAAAACCGTTGTACTATTCTTTCAAAAAGGCGAGCCGACAAGAAAAGTTTGGTTTTACCAATTGAACCTTGATCGAAATCTCGGTAAAACAAATGCATTAAATGAAACTGACCTTGCAGAATTTGTTAAACTGCAAAAGACTAAGAAAGATTCAGAAAATTCATGGTCTATAAATATTGATGATGTTGATAAAATGATGTATGACTTGAGTGCTAAAAATCCGAATAAAAATGACGAAGTAAAATTAAGAGAGCCAAAAGATATACTTGAAGAAATTAAAAAACTTGACCATGAAAGTGAAAACATTCTGAAATCAATTATGAAGATGATATGAAACAAGGTTGGGAAATAAAAAGATTAGGTGATATCTGTTATCATGAATCTTCTAATATTTCTCAAAATCAACTTGAGAATGAGAAAGGGGATTATCCTATTTTTGGTGCAAGTGGTTTAATAAAAAATGTTAGCTTTTTTAAACAAGATAAACCATATCTATCAATAGTCAAAGATGGATCGGGTGTTGGAAGGGTTACGAAAATGCATTCCAATACTTCTGTAATTGGAACTCTACAATATATATTGCCTAAAGAAAATATTGACATAAATTTTCTTTATTATTCGATGATATCTATAGATTTTAGAAAATTTATTACTGGGGCAGCTATTCCTCATATATATTTTAAAAATTATAAAGATGAACCTATACTCTGGGTACCTCTAAACGAACAAAAGCGCATTGTTGCTAAGCTTGATGAAATATTTACAAATATTGATAAAGCCAAAACCAATGCCGAAAAAAATTTGCAGAATGCGAAAGAGTTATTTGAAAGTTGTTTACAAGAAGAGGTCAGAAATAGCGATAATAGTTCGGAATATAAAACTTTAGGACAAATATCAGAAAATTTTGGTAGAGGTAAATCAAAAAATCGACCAAGAAATGATAAAAAATTATACGGTGGGTCATATCCTTTTATTCAAACAGGGGACATTAGAAACTGTAATCATTTTATTACAGAGTATACCCAAACTTATAATGATGTTGGACTAGCACAGAGCAAATTATGGCCTAAAGGAACGATTTGTATTACTATTGCTGCAAATATTGCAGAAACAGGAGTTTTAACTTTTGATTCATGTTTCCCCGATAGTATAATTGGATTAGTTGTTAATAAAAAGATTGCAGATACAAATTACATTGAATATTTACTACAATCATTCAAAGTAAAACTTCAATCATTAGGAAAGGGAAGTGCACAAGCGAATATAAATATGGAAACTTTTAAATACGAACTTTTTCCAATTCCAATATTAAAGAAACAACAGTCTATTGTCAAAAAACTCGATGTACTTTTAGCAGAAACGAAAAAATTGGAAGCTATATACAAGCAGAAAATAAGTGATTTAGAAGAATTAAAGAAATCAGTTTTACAAAAAGCATTTAATGGAGAGTTATGAAGAAAAAAGAAAAAGAAAGTAATAGAAGTTTCAGAAATTCAGCCGCATTTGGTAAAAGAATCGAATATTACGTAATCGGATTAATGTTAAAGGATGGACTTGATGTCTATATTCCAATGGTTGATGACGATGCAATTGATGCTGTGATAAAAAAACCAAATGGAGATTTTGTTGAGGTTCAGATCAAAGCAAGGTCTAAAGGTGTGAAATTTGGAAGTGCTGCATTATTTGCTGCTATACCACATGAGTATCGAAACAGTTATTGGTTTGTTTTCTATTCAGAAAGAATGGATAAAATATGGTTAATGACTTCAAAAGAATTTATCAAAGAAGCATCTCAGAATAAGAATGGTATCAATAAAGGAAAACGTTCTGTATGGTTTAATGGAAAAAGCACTAAAGCAATGAAAGAACACTGTAAACCAAGATTTGAAAAGTATTTAATTGAAGATTTTAGTAGAATGTTAAAAGAAAACCCTAAAAAAAATTGAAATGAACGAATCAGAAACAAGAGCGGAGCTAATTGACCCTGCATTAAAAGCCAGCGGGTGGGGTGTGGTTGAAGGCTCACGAGTTCGCAGGGAACAAATAACCGAAGGCAGAATTCAGGCAGGCGGATTGCGCGCAAAACCTATGATCGCTGATTACGTTCTTGTTTACAAAAACCAAAAACTTGCTGTAATAGAAGCCAAAAGCGATGAAAAAGATGTAACCGAAGGAGTTCAGCAGGCAAAAGACTACGCAGAAAAACTAAAGCTTCATTTTGCGTATTCAACCAATGGCAAAGAAATTTACCAAATTAATTGTGTAACAGGCAAAGAAGAAATAATTAGCAAATACCCAACACCTGATGAATTATGGAATGAAATTTATAGTGATGTAAACGAGTGGCGTGAGAAGTTTTCGGCTATTCCATATGAAGATATTGGCGGCAGTAAAAATGTAAGGTATTACCAGGAAATTGCAGTCAATAAAACTATGAATGCAATAGCCGAAAACAAAGACCGCATATTATTAACCCTCGCAACCGGCACAGGCAAAACATTTATTGCATTTCAGATAGCATGGAAACTATTTCATAGCCGTTGGAATCTAAAACGTGACGGTACCAGAAGACCGAGGATATTATTCCTTGCAGATAGAAATATTTTGGCAAATCAGGCATTCAATGCTTTTTCAGCATTCTCTGAAGATGCGCTTGTCAGGATTAATCCGGCAGATATCCGCAAAAAAGGTAAAGTCCCCACTAACGGGAGTATATTCTTTACCATATTTCAAAGCTTTATGAGCGGTCCAAACGATACGCCGTATTTTGGTGAGTACCCACAGGATTACTTTGATTTTATAGTTATAGATGAGTGTCACCGAGGCGGGGCTAATGATGAATCCCAGTGGCGTGATATACTTGATTATTTTTCACCGGCTGTTCAGCTTGGTTTAACCGCAACCCCAAAAAGAAAAGATAATATTGATACATATAAATATTTCGGCGAGCCTGTTTATATATATTCTCTCAAAGAGGGGATTAATGATGGTTTCTTAACGCCATTTAAAGTTAAGAGAATTAAAACAACGCTTGATGATTATGTTTACACAAGTGATGATGAAGTTATTGAGGGAATGCCTGAGGAGGGTAAACGTTATAAGGAACCTGATTTTAATGTGATAATTGAAATTGAAGCACGGGAAAGAAAGCGTGTTTTAATAATGCTTAATGAAATTGATCAGAATGAAAAAACGATTATTTTCTGTAAAACACAACTTCATGCGCTTGCAGTAAGGAATCTTGTAAACCAGAATAAAACAAATCCAAATCCTGATTACTGCGTAAGGGTAACAGCGGATGAAGGCGAAACAGGCGAAAAATATTTGCGTGAGTTTCAGGATAACGAAAAGACCATTCCAACCATTTTAACTACATCGCAAAAACTATCTACAGGTGTAGATGCGAGGAATATCCGGAATATAGTTTTAATGCGTCCCATTAAACAAATGATTGAGTTTAAACAGATAATAGGGCGTGGCACAAGATTATTTGAAGGGAAAAATTTCTTTACTATCTACGATTTTGTAAATGCATATGAACATTTTTCTGACCCGGAGTGGGATGGCGAGCCTATTGATAACACAAAAGAATCAGAACCTAAGGAACCAAAAGAGCCTAAACCAAAACCACCAAGACCTGAGAGAATAAAAATAAAGCTTGCTGATGGCAAAGAGCGTGAAATTCAGCATATGATTTCAACTTCATTCTGGAGTCCGACAGGTAAACCAATGAGCGCACAGGAGTTTTTGCAGTCATTATTTGGTGAACTCAAAAAAATGATAAAATCCGAAGACGAACTAAGGGCAATATGGTCAATTCCAAAGAATAGGCATGAATTTCTTGAGAAAATTTCTGCACTCGGTTTTGGTCCAATAGAGCTAACCGAACTTCAAAAACTTATCAATGCTGAAAAGAGCGATATATACGATGTACTTGCATACGTTTCATTTGCGGTAAAACCAATTACCCGTGCGGCAAGAGTAGAAAACTCCGAAGCGAAAATATATGAAGGCTTGGATAGCAATTATAAGGAATTCATTGAGTTTGTTTTGGCTAATTATATAGAGTCCGGTGTGAAAGAGCTTGATGAGGAAAAACTCCCGCATTTGTTAGAACTGAAGTATCAATCAATAATGGATGGTATTGAATTATTAAAAGGGGTTGAGCAGGTACGCGAAACATTCATAAATTTTCAGAAATATTTGTATTAGGAGTGAAAATTGGATAGTATGCCTATATTTTTTATTGTTAAATGCCCACTTTTAAAAAATAAAGAATGCAGAATAAATCTTAATCTTCAAAGACAAGAAGGGGAATTGCTAATAAAAAACTTTGTAAGAGATTGTTTCAAAAGAGTATTGGATGAAAAAGATTATTCTGTAGATAAAGCAATTGCTATATTAAGCAACAAATGTGAATGTGATGTTATTATTGATGAGTATGAAAAGTTTAATCCAGAAATTGTTTTAATATAAAAATTAACTGTCTTTACAGTCAATTTATTTCTTAGGAAGTCATGATTAAGATATAAACTATAGTACTGACATAACAAAGTATGACCTCCAGATTGACCGTTTGGTTTATGAGCTTTACGGATTGACTGAAGAAGAGATAAAGATTGTAGAGGGTGGGTAAGACCCCCTCGCCCTAAAGGGCACTCCCCCTTGTGAAGGGGGAGACGAATTGAGAAGCTACATTAATTCAGCTTCATTAGGGGGGTTGTGATTTTCAGAAATTAACCTATACAAGTCCCCTCCTTACAAAGGAGGGGATTTAGGGGAGGTCTTAACACGGGTAAAATTTACAACAGGCAGCAAGATAACGAAAAAAGAAAAAAGCTTCGGAATAATATGACCAAAGCCGAAGCTATTTTATGGAGAGAACTGAAAAGCAAAAAAATACTCGGTTTTAAATTCCGCAGACAATTTGGCATAGGCGCTTATGTTGTTGATTTCTACTGCACTGAATTAAAATTAATAATTGAAGTTGATGGAGTAACTCATTGCACGGATGAAGAAAAAGAATACGATTCAAGAAGAGAGTCAGAAATTGAACAATTGGATATAAAATTCCTGCGTTTTACAAACCCTGAAATATACGATGACCTTTACAATGTGTTAGAAAAAATTAAAGCAAAAGTTGAAGAATTAAAAATTCCGTAAATTTCCCACTTTGTTGGCTACTCCTTTTGATTTTATAATACCCTCTTGATAACTTCTTATTTCCGTTTCCCCGTAAACTGACCCCATGTATCGTGTGTTCTTCCTACCATGCCTTCGGCAGGTAGTAAGACAAGAGGGCAGTTCCCTTTCTTCGCAAGCTCAGCAAGGCGTAGCAGTTAAAACTTTCTTCCTTTCATCACTTCGTTCTGCTAGGCGTGGCACTCCGTTCAGCAAGTCAGGAAACACATAGGATTTCTGATAACTTTCTCCTCTGGCGAGTAGCAAGTCAGGAGTACAGTATTTCTGTCCGTATTCGTATTCAATCACCTCACCCCGCTCTCTTTCTTTCTCAATCCGGCGCACCGTATCACGCACAGAGTGGCTTTTGCAGGCTTGACTGCTTTTGCAGTAGTAACGGCAAAGCACGCACGGCTTGCTGAGGTCCATAAATTCAGGGAAAAGCAGAGCGAGCTCCATTAGTTACTATAATTTAATTTTCTTAGGGTACATTGCCAATCTATCCCGCACGGGTTTGCTTAAAAACAGCCAGTCATATCTGTACGCATTCGGGTCCCACTCAACATCCACACTCTCGTATCTTCCTATAACAATAAAGGGATCCTTGCCGCCGGTATTTACAACCATCTGGAATTTCGTCATAAATACATCATCAAGCCTGGTTTCCTTCAGTATATCACGGAATAATGGGTCACTTTTAACATCGGCATATATTCTGTAGTAGGTAATTTCCTTTGAGCCCTGGGACTTAACGGGTTGAACGAGCGAAGTTAATGCGGTTACTGCAAATAACAGAATAATTAAGTATTTCATTTTAATTATCTCCTTTACATGTAAATTAACATCAATTTATGTCCTATGTGTATCATTGGATGATATTAAAGTAAAAAAGTTTTTGTAGTTGTCTGGCTTGCTACCTTCCTCCAGCTCCGCTGGATTAAGGCATGGCAGCGGTGGAGAAAAGTTTTGATTTTAATTGTATCATTGGATGATGTTAAAATAATCAATTCAGGGCTAAAGCCCGCAAGTATAATTTTTCTTAACCCCACCCTAAAGGGTGGGGTTACTGAAAATGTATAACCCCTCTGCGTCCTATGCGATTAAAAGCCTTTGATTTTATAGCGTTTCACATCTCACGTCTGACGTCTCACATCTGACGTTTCACATCTGACATTTCACATCTGACATTTCACGTCTCACATCTGACGTTTCACATTTCACGTTTTTATCCTTGACAATGCCATTCACATATATTATATTAATTCATATGCATATAGCATATAAATCAAATATTCCTTTAAACCAATTAAATTCATGTATTTATATTTCTATAACACTACAGCATTAAACTTTATATCTTTTTAGCTTTTAACTTTATAACTTTCAACCTTTAAACTTACCTTTTTAGCTTTATAACTTTAAACTTTATAACCTTTAAACCCAATGAAACCTTTCAACCAATTGCTTCACGATGATATTAACATGCTCCACGGCATTGACCGCGGGAAATTCCCAATGGAATACCGCCGCGCATTTGCTAATATTATGAAACGCTACAAAATTTCACGCTCAACCGTATATGCAGAGCTTGATAAACCCATCCCCGGCGGATATAAAAAGCGTGATGATAGAAGCCGCCATATAGTTATAAGCAAAAAAGAAATTGAGCTTCTCAAATGTATGGTCTCTGAGGGTAAAACTATCAGGCATATATCCAAAACCATGTCACTCGAGCTTGGCTTCCGCTACACGCCTTACC
>JBDTNV010000142.1:0-8499 GCA_039933555.1 Ignavibacteria bacterium | reverse complement strand
CTATGAGATCACCTATCTTAAAAACATTTCCATCTGGTTTTATTATGAGTATTATTCCAACAAAACCAACCAGTATCCCCAGCCAAATTCTTTTATCAACTGAATCCTTAAGCCAAACAAGGCCGATAATTGGAATAAATATCGGCGCAGTATTCTGCAGTAAGGATGCATCGACCATCGGAATTTCCGTCATTGCAGCCGCAAAGCAAAAGAATGATATGACTCCCGCAGCACCCCGTAAGAATTCAAGATGCAGCTTCCCTGACTTCAGATTGCGGAATTTATCCTTCGCGCTTATTGCAAGACTTAACATGAACGCGGCAAAATACTGCATGAAAACAATCCACCCAAGCTTAGCGCCTGCTTTTCCTGCCATCTTAACGCATATTGCAATTAGCGAAAGAAAAAATAATCCCGTGAGCGCGGAGCTTATTCCTTTGGCCAGCGATCTTTCCTGCGGTTTACTTTCCATTAGTGAAATAATTTCCGCAAGATAAACCAACAACAACTAATATAAAACACCCGCATAAATAAATAATTATAACCTAATCATCTTTGGCATCAAGCTGTTTCCAGCAATTATCCTTGGTCTTACAGAATTTCCATTTGGTGTAGGTCACAATTAAATTTCCGTCAGTATCAAGCATATCAAGTACCTTTTTCATCCATGCTTCGTTAATAAAAACGGGGTCTATGTATTCAAAATACCGCATAGGACAGTCATGAGCCCCGGAAGTTTGATTTTTATCTTTCCCGTGATGATTAACACCAAGGGCATGCCCCATTTCATGTATCGCTATCTGGTTATCATAAAAATTAATTATTTCCTGAAGCTTCGTTGGATTATTCACAGCATCAATGAACTTCTTCATCCATGAAGTCAGAACTGTATGCCCGCCTACTACAAGTTTTTTTGCTTTCGGAAATTTAGCTATCCAGGCCGTCATCGTATCTTTAGTATCGGTGAGCCATTTTCTTGTTCTTTCAGTAAGCACAAGCGTCAACTTGGCATTTATAACCGGAGAACCTTCATTACAGCCGGTATAGTCGGTTTTAATTCCACATAACTTATAAGGATCGTCAATAGTTGTTATCCTTTTAAGCAGTACTGCGTATTTAAAGCCGGGTGCGTTGCCGCGGCAGAAATTTACCCAGCGGTATGGCTGCTGAAGTTCATCTCCGCCTTTATCACCGAACACCAGGTCAGGTGTCATCCAGTAGCCGGTAATTCCTGTGGCTGCCTTCCACGAAACAGGAACAAAAAGGTTATCCATATCGATAACAAATATTTCCTTCTGCATCGGGTCCATTCTTTTATACTCAGTTCCGCCTGCGCCGTCTGAAACCATAAAGCCGCGGTACTCTTCGTAATTAGTCATTCCGTCTCCGGGTCTTTTCTGTCCTTTTGGATTCGGGTCTTCATCCCATGTGCCGGGTTTGCCGTAAACATTATTTTGTTTTTCCCAGCTATCTGCAATTTTATTATCGTTAAGGTCAACCGGTATTGTAATATAAGGATCTGGAGTGCCGTCGGCTTCTGCAGTATACCAGTTTCCTTTTACTTTGACTGTGGCTCCAAGTCTGCCAAAAGCGCCATAATCGTTGCACACAATATACGCTTCTACGGTTTGTGATTTTCCGCTGAGTGGTTTTGATGCCGTCCAGCCTGTTATGGTAAATCCCTGGTTTAGGTCAGAAAATTTAAGATCATCATCCATATCATCATACTTTTCCTTATCGTTCATATATCTTCCGCGCTCTTTGCTTACATCAAGAAAATTAAACTTTATTTCTTCTGCTTCGCACTTTTCATCTGTACCCTCTATGCTGATCTCTACTTTTACCGTATAGACCCAATCCGGTTTTGGCAGTTCATTTTCGTTCACCTGTGAAATGTAGACCTTTACCTTGCAGTCTTTTTCTTTATCCGGCGGCGTTGGTGGTGTCGGGTCTCCGCCGTTTGGTGGAGTACCATTGCCGCCTTCGGGTCCGCCGTTACCAAGCCTCTGCTGTGATGTGTTAGCCGGAGCAAAGACGAGCCCGCTTAAATTGCTTAAACCTGTCTTGTGATCTTTGCCGCCGCCTTTTTTGTTTCCCGATTCAAGGTTGCTTATGTAATTATTCAGCGCATTAAGAGTAAGCTGTTTTGCGTTATCACCAGCAGTGCCGGATGAAACATATGATTCAATCGCCTTGAGCTGGTTTATATCCTTTATAACGCCTGTTGTAATATTCTTTGACTTCTTCTTGCCAAATGATTTTTTTATGAGGCTTACCAGTTCATCAGCTGATTTCTTCAGCTCATTATTATCAATCGTTCCGTTATCAATCGTTTGCTGGTCGTTTGTATTGGTGTTTTTCAGGCTTACCTGCTTTACTACCCCCGATACATCGTACTCAACTGAAATACTGTTCTGCCCATCATCAAGCATGGATATGCTGCCTTTTGAATCCTTTTCAATTTTTGTTTCGGCGGGAATATAAATTTCTACCTGTGATTTCCTGTAGCCTTCAGGAAAGCTTCTCATATATACGCCATCCCCAATTGATGTCCATTCGCCCGCCTCGATATTTTTGCTTCCTTTGCCTAAGGGAGCTATACCTGTTTTTACTGCGAGACGCTCTACATCTTCATAGGTTGCGTTTGCATCGCTTAACTTTCCACGCATTTCACTGTAAAGGTCAAGAACATCTTTTGCTTCCTGCGGCAGGAGGTCATAAGCAATATCCTTAACATCAACTTCCATCATTGCAATTTCCTCCGGCTTAAGCAAAGGTGCCACTCTATACTGGAAGGCCGCATCGTAATTGCTGAATTTCTGCCCTGCTTCGATTCCCCAAACCAGCATTTGAACGTCAGTCTGCTCAATTTCAGGATGTTCATAATACCTGCCTAATATACTCTTTATCAGCTCAGCCTTTGAGCCCTTTAATGGAGCGACAAGATAACCTGAGCCTTCCGTTGGCGCATATGTTCCGGCATGAAGGCAGAATGTATTGAACTTATACCTGTAATATCCCGCTCCAAGATTCAGATTAAATCCCGCGTTCTGGTCATAACTAATTTTCTTATCCAGCCCGTTAAGCCACAGGGCAGAAGGATAAGCATCTTTGATGCTTGTGGTAACAGCTTTATCAATTAATACATCGCCAACGCCCGGTATTTTTTTCAGAATGTCATCAAGCTGGCTGAATGATGATTGCACAAACAATAACAGCAGAAAAAACGAAGTTATAACCGTTTTCATTTCTTTTGGATTTTGGTTTTGGAGTATGTAAATATAATAAATTTACATTACAATTAACTCACTTATTTAATTGATAGATTATAAGGGGTTTGATTGCTTTTACATTTTGCGTTTCAAATCTCACATTTCACGTCTCACGCCTGCCTTACTGAGCGTTAGCGAAGGAAGGTTTCACTATTCCAATATATCACTATTTCACTCTATAATGTCCTATTATCGACCACTCATTCAGCACATCTTCTTCTGCAACATAACCAGGTGAGGGAAAATTATGTATGAGGTACGGAACCCCGTTCACAATTTTATCTGAAACGATGCCAATATGATCACCCCAACCGTCGCCGTTCATATCCCAGGCTACAACATCTCCCGGCTGATATTCTTCAGCTTCAATTTCACTCCAGTATTTTGCAAACCATACCATTAGATTTGGCACTCGTCTTTGATCAATATTCGGGTCAGGTTTCTTTGCTCCCCATCTCGACATAGGGTAATCGCCAAAATTTGATTTGATATCATTATATATCTCTTCCTGCAGGTCGCAAACCCCGCCCCATCGAAGGGCTCTGATTATAACTTCAGTACATACGCCCATTGATGGGTCTAAGTCGCCACCCGGAAAAACCTTTTTGCCCGTGTTAACGCCGTCTTTATAGGTCAATACATAATATCCCATTGTCATATCATAGCTGAACTTTGCCTCAAGACACTTCTTCGCGCCCGCTAAAACTTTCTTCTGATTTTCTGATAATGTAAATTTATTGGAAAGAGTTGAATCACTTTTTTTAGTTGTGTTTGTTGTGTTGTCTCGGTTAACTTCCTGCTTCGAACATGAAATAAAATCTATAAAAATAAATAAAAGCACCAAGACTTTTACAATATGATTTATTAAATTTTTAAGACGCAAAATTTTTAAAAGAGTTTTTTAAGTAATTCTTCTTTGGAAATATTCATAGATCCTGCAACATCATTCAAAATACCGTTGAGTGTTCCTAGTTTAATGGGATTGTGATTAGGAATTGTAATGTGATGTTCTGAACTGGCCATTTTTCTTGTTAATCTTATATGGCTTCCACTTTGCCTGGACTCAAAATAATCAAGATTATTCAGAAGTTTTACAAGTTTGACAGCACTAAGGTCTCTTGGGATCTTCATACTGCCAACAATTCTTCTCTCACAAAATGTAGCCTAATAATTGAAGGTGTTTCCTTATCTTCAAAATGACATTTAACCGCGTCTTTAATATTTACTTTCAACGATTCAAGGTCTTCTGCTTCAGTAAAAATTGAATGTCCCAGGGCTTTCGCCTCAAAACCACCTTCATTTGATTCTTCAACAACGAAAATAACCTCTGATTCCTTCATTTTTTTGATTTTATTTGTATAATATAAAACGAAATTTACTTTAAAAGAATTACAATAAACAGGATAACAAAAATTGTTCCGGCAGCTATTATATACTTTGTATTAAGTAATAATTTATTCATTATCTTTTCTTTATCCGGTGCTTTGCTTCTCTTTGCGTTTTTGCGGCTTTGCGTGAGGTCTGTACTTACCTGCTTTTTCCAGCTCATTAATCTTTTCATAGAACCAGTTTCCGTGCCTTAAGCGCAGGTTCTTATCGTTTTCGATATTCTCACGCAACTTTTTCAGCGCAAAGCTCTTATCGCCGCCTTTATACAGCACGAGCTTTTCAAGGTACTTAAAGAATTTAAGGTATGCTTCCCGGGTTTCATCTTCAATTGCTTCGTTGCTGCTGATAAAATGCCGGGATGAATCAATGTAATGCAAAAGCAGCTCGGTTTCTGTGAGCTCGTAATATGATTTCGCCGAAAGTATTCTTGTGTGCAGCTTATCACGTATATCAATAAATTCAACCCTGTTAATATGGTACAAAGTTTTCCTGTAATCCTTCTTAACAAAATTAAGGTATCCAAGCGCCAGCGCTTCCATTGGCTTGCGGAATTCAGCATTAAGCATTGGGGTATATTCCGTTATAAAATCCTCCGCCCATTTTATTTCGTTCACACCAAGAGCATTTCTCAGTATCTGGTGATAGAGCGCCTTATTCATCCTTCCGTTAGAAAATGTATCGGTTCCCCTTTCAAGCCGCATTTTATTTATTTCGAAAAGCTCTTTGAAATAGAATTCATTGCCCAGCCTCATTTTATTTGCGCAGTAATTAGCAAGAGTGATCATAATATTCTTTTGCTCCTGAATATAAAAAAGATCGCTGCTTGCTTCAAAAAATTTCTTCATTTCAAAGAAATACTTCTCATTATCTTCATCCAGGGCAGCCATAATTTTATTATAATAAAACTTTAATACCGGCGCAAATTTATAGCCGTTCTCTTCGGCATGTATAACCATTTTTTCAAGATCAAGTTTTTTGAAAAAACCATACGCTGTCTTGGAACCGGGGGCTGAATTGTACATCCTGCCCAGAACGTGGAGGTCCCACACCTGTATTGAAATATCGGCGAACATATTCAGAATGAAATATTCCACACCCTTCACAATATTTATGAGAGCTTTATCCTGCCTGCCTTTTATTGTATTCCAGTATTCTGTTTTACTTTCTTCAATGGTCCAGCTTGCATAAAAGTATTCGGGGCCCGTTTTTTCGGCATCCATAAATTTTTCCGCGGCCTCAATTTCCTTCAGGTTCTGTTTATCAAGCTTCCGCTTAAGGAGTTCATTAAACAGTATCCTGAACCTTTCAAGCCTGCTTTCTCTAAAGCCAAGCTGCAAAATGAACTCCCTAGAAAGCTTTTCAAGCTCTGATGCAAGATTCCACATCACCTGTTTATTGAATGCCTTCCCGGGATATAATTTTTTGTGAATGTGTTCGTAAGTTAATTTATCGCTGTCAAATGAAGGGTAAAATTTCTGGAGCTGTTTTATGAAGGGAAGGTAATTTCTTCCGTTATTAAAGAAAGGGGAAGCTGCAAATTTCTCAAACTGCTTCCACTCCTCTTTGTTGAAGGTTTTTAAGGTTTCTATGAGCCTTGTTTCGTTCATATTCTGCTTAGTCCTTTTGCTGAAAATCCGTATAAAATACACCAAAATCAACCTAAATAGTGCCCTTAGGCAGCGGGATTTTGCTTAGTTAAAGCCTATTTTCTCTTTGTGTTCCTTTTCCACAGGGTATATGTTTGTAGGAATCATTTTTTGAGCAGGTGCACAATTTTGTGCACACTAAAAAAAGTTAAACATGAAACCGGGAAAAAATAATACTGCTACCATATCAAAAGGTTACCGGCTTAAGCCATCGACACATAATATGGTAAAGAAAATTCAAAACATATCAAACAGTACACAGGATAAAGTTGTAAGGGCAGCTATGAAGCTGTATTTCATCCATCTGAAAAGTAATTTTAGAAATATACCAAAAGGAGAAGCAATATGAACAACCAAACCAAAACAACAACAGGCAGAATTATTACCAGGATCATTTTCCTCATAATATTAACGCTGGCAGTTTGCACTTTATCAATTAATGCGCAAAGTGACAGTCTGCATAAAACCTACAGTGATACTGTTAATTACACTAAAATGCGAGATAGCCTGATGAAGGTCTACTCTAAGCAGCAGAAAGAATATGAGAAGATGACCAAACAGGATGAAAGCAAACAGCGCGGGCTTGGCAGCAGCTTCTTTGGACTGAATCTCGATGTGATTTTTGGTGTGGGGATATCTAACACTCAGTTTGATGTAAACGGCGATACAACAGGCTTAAGCAATGCAAATTCAAAAACGGGACCTATGTTAGGAGTTAATGTGAATTTTAATCTGCTTGGAATTGCGCTCGGAACAGGATTTAATTATTCATCCAAAGGATTTTCAACCGGCAGCTCACAGCAGGGAAGCGCAAATTATATTAACATTCCGCTTATGTTCGCCTTCAATTTTGATCTGGGTAAAAAAGTAGAAGTTGATCTCGCAGCTGGTCCCTATGTTGGTATCCTGCTCTCTCAGGAAAAGAACCAGTATTACCAATTGAGTAATATTGATCTCGGGATAGTAGCGACAGTCCAGGGAAATTATTTTTTCAACCGCTTTTTTGGGGCTCTGCTTGGTGTAAAGTATGAGCACGGCGGTCTGAACAATCTAATTGAACAAAACAACACAACAAGCAATTACGTAAGCTCGGTAAAGGCGCGTAACTGGTTTATTTATTCAGGTATTAAATTCGTTCTGTAAAAAATTAAAAGTTAGAAAAAATACAGGTTCAAAAATGAAAATAATAATTACATTCCTCATATTAATATTCGCTTTTCAAATATCGTTTTCGCAGCTTAGTATGACAAACCAGTATAACCCGGTCCCGGGTGATATTGATTCATACGCGATCTGCGACACTTCAAATATTTCACAGGGTTCAGCCGGCGTTAACCAGGTATGGAGTTTTCTTACCCTCACAAAAATAGATACAAGCGATGTTAGTTTCGTGACATCTGCATCAACACCATATGCGGGACAGTTTGGAACTTCTAACATCGCATCAACAAATGATAACTTTTCGTACACTTATTTCACCACCAGTGCATCAAACATTCTATTTAACGGCAGCGGCTCACCGGGCCTTGTTGTATCGTACACAAACCCTCAATTATATATGCAGTATCCGTTCACATACAATTCAACTTTTAGTGATACCTATGGCTGCAATTACATTTCAAACGGCACGCAGACAATAAGAACGGGCACCACCAGCGTTAGCGGTGATGCATGGGGTACAATTAACCTGCCGGTTGGTGCATTTACAAATGCACTTAGGGTAAAATATATAATTTCTACAAAGGATTCCTCAAACCCTGGGGCTCCCATTGTAACCGTTACAACCAATACATCATACGTCTGGTTCGTTCCGGGCAGGAAATTCCCTGTTTTTGAAATTGTTTATTCAACACTTACCTTTAACGGAGTACTTTTTGCAAGCTCAAAAAGTATTAACTACAACCCCCGCAGCTCTATAATAGGCATTCACCAGATCTCAACGGAAGTGCCGCAGGATTTCAGCCTGTCACAAAATTATCCGAATCCGTTTAATCCCTCAACTAAAATAAAATTCAGCATTCCCCTCTCGAGAGGGATGTCCGAAGGACGGGGTGTGTTTACTTCGATCATTGTTTACGATAACCTTGGCCGCGAAGTATCAACACTGGTCAACCAGCAGCTCGCACCCGGCACATATGAGGCCGATTTTGATGGAACGAGGCTTTCCAGCGGAACATACTATTATAGACTGA
>JBDTNV010000141.1:0-8604 GCA_039933555.1 Ignavibacteria bacterium | reverse complement strand
TCCTACATAAAAAGTTGTTTTTTCGGTATTTGTTTTCTATCTTTCATAAAGCTATATTTGCACTACTTCAAACAAATTTAACAGAAAGGCTATATGAAAAAACTCAAATTGAGTTCATTTTTAGTAATTTTAATAATTTTTGCATTTTCAATTTCAAGCTGCGGTAAAAAGGATACAAAAACCGAAACAAAAACAGATACAAAGACAGACACAAAAACCCAGACGACTGATAAAAAAGAAAGCGATAAAAAGAAAAAAGAGTTTAAAAAGTCTGATGCTCCTAAGAAAGAGATCAAATCTGATGTTCCGGCTGACTGGACAGAACTTGTATCAAAAGACGGCAAGTTTACTTTTAGCGCACCGTCTCACTGGACAATTTCATCGGATACAGAAACAAAGTTTACCGCTATGAGCGAAGATAAAACAGTTGGTACAACTTTTGTTATCTTTGCAAATGACAAAATTACTTCTGATGAGTTATTGGGTCTTGCATTAGCTGATTTTGATTTTGATCCTGATGGTGAAGCTTTTGCATACGAAGAGGGTAATATGGAAGGTTATATTACAACTGCAAGAGGTAAAATTGACGGAACAGATATGATGATGTATGTTATGAGCGCTGTTGAAAATGGAGGTAAAGGCAACTACGTTCTTTACATTTTCACACCTACAGCTAACTTCGAAAAGAACAATGCAACAATGGAAAAGATATTATACAGCGCTAAACTGAAATAAGTACAATTCGGTTTCCGGTATTAAGAGAGCCTGAGTTTCAGGCTCTCTTTTTTTTGTAATTTGTTTATAAAAGAGTATTCTAACAATTCTTATGCCAATTTCAAAAACTTTTCATATATGGATATATCAATAATTTTTGGCTGTTTCAAACAAATTTTAAACGTTATTTTTGTAACATAAGTATGAGTAAAGTTTGATTAAGACATTTAATTCCCTTCGATAGCTTTCATCCAAATCCAAAAAATTTAAACATAAGCAGTGTATCAGAAGTATCTTAAAGATATTTAAAAATGACTATGAAAAAATCAGAATATTCAATTCTTTTTATTCTCAGTGTAATTTTCTTATTTTTATTATTATCCGGTTTTTCTGCTAATCAATTGTATTCGCAGATCCCAGTACCAAATTGTGTATGTGCGGAATGCAATAAGAAGTGCGGAACAGGTCATGAGAAGACATGTTCGTCTTATTCGCAAAAATCAACTGATAGCTATAAAGACCCTTCCGAAAAATCATTTTCTGACATTGCCTCTTTGGACGGATTCAATGTAATTATTGATGGCGGAAAGATATTAAAAGTATCCAATAAAAATGATTTTGAAGTAAAGTATTCCTTTGAATTTGAATTAACTGATAAAGACCGAGTTACAACAATTGTATGTAGTAACTATTTTGTTAAACCAAATACATCATCATTAGAACTGTTTTCGGCAACTGAAAATGCAGTATTAACAAAAATTTTGATAACAGAGGCTGTAAGAAATAATAATTAATACTTAGGTTTTATAAATAAATTATCAGAAGGTGAATTATGAAAACTAAATTATTCTCAATTTACACTGTTGTTTTTATATTTTCCTTAATTTTTACCGGTTTGTTATATTCACAGGAATATCCCTGTAATAGCTGCGGTGGCTCAGGTACCCAAACTTGTATCAGGTGCGGCGGCGGGGGCTCATACTCATGCACAAATTGCGGAGGAGCCGGTGGCACATGGGAAACCTGTAATTGCAATGGTGGGGTAGTAAATATGCCCGATGGAACACAACAGGTATGTAATTACTGCTTAGGAGAAGGGAGGAAATGGCACTCCTGTTACAACCCGCTTTGCAATGGAGGAACGGTTTCCTGTAACTTCTGCGGCGGCCAGGGACAAAAAATATGCCCCAGCTGTAACGGTACAGGAAAAAGATAATGTTCATCTAGAGATTGAATTACTAAAAAAACGAACTCTAAAGAGTTCGTTTTTTATTTTTACATTTAAACAATATTGAACATAAATACCAGCAAATATCTAATGCTTTGCTGCGATTCAATAGTTCACTATCTGTTAAAAGATTTAATTATTATTTAAGGGTTGTTCATTTTTTACGATGGGGATTTCCACAATGAATGATGCTCCTTCGTTAATAACACTTTCGCACCAAATTCTTCCACCCAGTATCGAAGTAAGTTTTTTAGCAATTGATAACCCTAATCCGGTAGAATTTTCATTCCCTGTAGGCTGTGCGCTGAGCCGCATGAATCTTCCAAAGAGTTTTTCTTTATCTTTTTCAGTCAATCCCGGGCCCCCATCTTTTACCTCAAACCTTAGAGATTCGGCGTTTTGAAATGCATTAACATAAACGCTATTCCCCGGAAATGTAAACTTAACAGCATTAGACACAAGGTTTTCCAGAATCTGGCTAAGAGCATCAGGATCTGCATAACCGGTTAAATTTTCTTCACATTTATGCTTGATAACTATGTCCTTTGATTTAGCTCTTTCGTTGTAAGGAAAAATAACTTTTTCTAAAATCTCAGACACGTTGAAAGTACTTGCCTGGAAATTCTTTTTTCCTGATTCCAGTATATTTATATCAAGAAGCTTCGAGATCAATTTC
The DNA here is from genome assembly GCA_039933555.1 of Ignavibacteria bacterium. Taxonomy (GTDB): domain Bacteria; phylum Bacteroidota; class Ignavibacteria; order Tepidaquicellales; family OLB5; genus OLB5. The sequence goes on along the minus strand of JBDTNV010000141.1, from coordinate 5,986 downwards.
AGCATTTTTTCAGAAGCGATCTCCATTTGTAAAGCCATTTCGCTGATCTGTGTCTTTGAATACTTATCAAAATTATTCCGGATTTTTTTTGAAAAGCTTAAAATACCTGATAGCGGATTTCTCAGATCATGGGCGGCAATTCCCATAAATTCATTTTTATCTTCATTTAATCTGATCAGCCTGTCATTTGCTTCTGCAAGTTCAACATTTTTTAACCGGAAAATTTCTTTTTCCTGCAGCGCTATTTTTCTCTCTTTTTCTGTATTTTGAAGCTGGAACTGTATTGAAAGACTTTTTAATTTCCTGTCAGATTCAACGTTATGAATTTCCTTAGCTATATTAAAATGAAGTAAGTGATGCTCAAAAGCCTTTTCATAATTACCAGTTGATTTATATACTTCATACAGGACCAGATGAACTGCGCAAATATCTTTTTTAGAATTTCTTTCTTCTGCAAGATTTAATGCTCTTGAAAGATTATCAAGCGCAATTGCATAGTTCTTTGTCATGGAAAAGAATGAACCGATCAGCAGATAAGCTTCGGTTTCATTGATGCTGTCTCCAATATTTTGAGCAAGTCTCAATCCTTTTACATAGTATTCTTTGGCCGTATCGTATTTACCCATTGCGAAATAAAATTCACCAAGCAATAGTAGAGTAGAGCATTTACTGCTAAAGTCCGAAATCTCTTCATTTATCTGAAGTGCCCGCAGTTCTGATTCTATTGCTTTATCATAATTATTAAGCCCCCGGTATGCTTTGCCCATGTTCATGTGGACATTTGCTTCAGCCTGCCTGTTCCCGAGACTGTTCAGAATTTTAAGGGACCTGTTCAAGTATACCAATGCTTCTGAATAGTTCTTCATATCATAGTATACTATAGAAATGTTACCAAGTGCAAATCCCGCATCAAGTTTGTTATCAATTTCTTCAGCAAGTTTTAAACTGCTGTTAAAATATTCAAGAGAAGTGGTATAATCCCCGAGATTCTGGTAAACTATTCCAATATTGTTTAACAGACTTACCGGAATATCCAGGTTGTTGTTAGTATAGGTCTGCATACTTTTCAGGTTATACTCAAGTGACGAAGTATATTCACCTGATTCCTGGTATGCTAAGCCAATATTAGAGAGGACAGAAGCTTCAAATTGTTTGTAATTTAAACCGCTTATTATTTTGAGGCATTTATGCAGGTATTCGAGTGAATATTTGTAATCACTAAGATTGAGATATATATTTCCGATAGAATTTATGACCCGGGCTTTTCCTAAGGGATCATTTAAATCATTATATATCTCCAGTGCCTTTTCAAAATACTGGAAAGCATCATCGTAATTGGATAGGAGCCTGCTGCAAATGCCGGCATTTCTGTAACCCAGGGCGGTTCCTTCCGAATATGAAATTTCCTTTCCGAGCTCAATAACCTCATTGCTGATTTCAAGTGATTGTATAATATTGACAGGGCGAATGCTTTCCGCAAGAATATTTTTGAGATTAATTTTTTCTCTTTGGTCAGTAGTCGAACATATTTGTGACTCTAAATCCGAAATTTGATTTTCCAATAAAGATATCTCCGGAAAATAATGATTTATTCAGGAATTCCTGGTTGTAACTTAATAAATTAATGATTTATAATTAATAATGAAAATACCGTATTAGGATTAAAAAAATATTAAAATCATTTTTTTTGTGAAATATATCCATTTATTTGAGGAAATATTGATATTTTAAGCCGAAAAGCTTGATAATCCTAAATATATAAGATTAAGAAATCTTATACCATAAAGCAGGGATTGTTGGCACTGTATAATGCTTGTAATTTTCAGTGTAATATACTAATTATTAGAATGTAGGATACTTCAGAGCTTTGAGTAAGAAAGTATATTTTTTCCAAAAAATAAAGAAATACAATATGAAAAGACTTTCTCTAAGTACAATAGTGGCTACATTCTGTTTATTCGCTATTCTATCAACCGCTTATGCGCAGCAATGGATAAATCAGATCAATGTGAATAATCTTGATGATAAAGCATTTGGCATAGTTACAGATAGGGGAGGTAATATTTACATTACCGGATATGCAACAAGGCCGGGAACAGGTGAAGATATGATCCTTCTTAAGTTTAATTCCGCAGGAGCGCTTCAATGGACGAGATACTATGATGGTCCTGAACATTCCAGCGACAGAGCATTTGGTATAGTGGTAGATAATAGCGATAATGTTATTATAACCGGTTATAGTACGGGTGTAGGGTCACTGGCTGATTTTACAACTATAAAATTTAACAGTGCAGGGGCACAGCTATGGGTTCAAAGATATAATGCTCCCGGAAACGGTGACGACAGGGCTTTTGGAATTGTTGTTGACAGGGTAGGTAATATATATGTTACAGGATATATCACACAGGCAAATGCAGATATTTATACGATAAAATATAACCCAAACGGAGTTTATATTTGGGGAGCAGTAATATTCGGTTCCGGCAACAGTGATGACAAAGCATTTGGAATTGTAGTAGACAGCCTGGGAAACAATATTTACTTATGCGGCTATACAAATAATGATACAACCGGATATGACTTTACTGTGGCCAGATATGACTCCAGCGGAAGCCGGCTTTGGCTGAACGATAACGATGGCGGTAGTAACAGTGATGACAAGGCATTTGGAATAGTGGTTGATGCAGATCACAACATATACTCTACAGGCTACAGTACGGGAGCTAGTTCTGATATGGACCTCCTGACAAGGAAGTACAGTAATTCAGGCACGATTTTGTGGAATACCGTATATAACGATACATTAATAAACCGCAGGGACCGGGCTTTTGGAATTGTTGTAGATCAAATCGGGAATTCATATGTCACAGGCTTCACTACCGTTGATACATCAGGCACAACAGATTATTTGACAATGAAGTTAAATACTTCGGGAGAAATTATCTGGAAATCACATTACAACGGTACAGGAAATTTTAACGATACTGCTTATGCAATTTGCCTGCCTAAACATGCTGAGGGTGTGTATGTAACAGGTGGCTGTTCAAGCGATACCATTACAGGAAAAATGGATGTAGTAACGCTTAAATATTCTCTGGATAACGGACAGCTTGTAGATTCTTCAAGATTTAATGGGGCCGATAACAAAAACGATATTGGGTATAGTATCGTTGCCGATACAAGCGGAAACGTATTTGTTGGAGGTCACACTGAAACCATTGTAAATAAGTATGACATCCTGCTCATGAAGTACTTAGGCGGAATTTTGATTAGCGTAAACCAGATATCTACTGAAGTTCCGAGGGATTTTAAACTTTATCAAAACTATCCAAATCCGTTCAATCCTTCAACTAAGATAAAATTTGATATTAAGAAATCATCAATGGTAAAGCTTGTAATATATGATATACTGGGAAGAGTGGTAGCTGCCCCGGTAAATGAAGTATTGAAAGTTGGGACATATGAAGTAGAAATGGCAATGCCCGATCTTTCTTCGGGTATCTACTTTTATGAGCTTTCTACCGAAAGTTACAGAAGTACAATGAAAATGATATTAATCAAATGATTTTTAGTAATCTATCAAATACTGAAAATACCGATGCAAAATATAACAGGATTTAAATAAGATGAAAAACCAATTTTTCTTCAAACGTGATGTGTATACTGCAGAGATATTTCAGGATTTTTCCATAGGAAATATCAATAGTGATTGTATTCCTGCACAAATGAATGAATCAGCTATCCTGTTGTTTTCATTGGATACTAATGGAAATATTATGCTCCTGGAAGGGAAAATCCTGAACCTTCTCGAAATTGATAAAAAGGAAATACTGGGAACATCAATTTTTGATACAGATAGCAGAAGACATACAATTCTTAACAGCATAAAAAATGCTATAACCAACAAGTTATCTACTTCGATCTTTGAATTTGGTGACTATGTTTTCCAGATCTATTATACATCGATAAAGGAATTAAACGGCAGAATTAGCGGAATAATAGGCAGCGCAATTGATATAACAGAACAGAGGAAAAATGACCAGATAATAAAGAAAAAAAACGAACAGATTTCTTTATTGTACGAAGCCGGTAAAAAACTTTCAAGTACTTTGAATATCAATTTACTTTATGATACAATGCTCGGCATAATTTCTAAAGCAGCTGAGTGTGATACATTATTTGTGGCGAGTTATGATAAGAAAGAAAATCTGATCAAATACACTTATTTAAGGGATAGAGTAATTGGAGAAACGATAGATACAAGCAAGATTCCTCCAATACCGCTTGCACCTGCGGGATATGGTATCATAAGCAATGTTGTAAGAACAGGAAAAGCGGTGATACTGAATGATTATCAAAAGGAGTTAAAGAAGGTTAAAATAAGTTTTAATGTCAGCCTTGATATAGAATCTCAAAAAAAATCTGATTCGGATCATAAAGTGGGGTCTGCAATTATTGTTCCAATTACTGTTGATAACGAAATTATTGGGGTAGTCCAGATATTCAGCGCAAAGGTGAATGCATATACCAGGGAGCAATTAAGTTTTATTGAAGCATTGATGCAGCCAATCGGTCTGGCAATAAATAACGCAATATTGTACCAAAATGCTCAGAACGAAATAAAGGAACGAAAATTTACAGAAATTAAGATCAGCCATTCTTTACACGAAAAGGAACTTCTTCTGAAAGAAGTGCATCACAGGGTCAAAAATAACCTTCAGATAATAAAAAGCCTGGTAAGTATCCAATCCAGGTACATAAAGGATAAGACGCTGCTTAGATTTTTTAATGAAAGTAAAGACATGATCCAGACAGTAGCTTTTATCCACGAACTCTTGTACCAAGGGGATGATATTGCAAGAATCAATTTTTCACAGTATTTTATGAAGTTAACTTCTTATCTTTTGAGTTCACTTGAAGTTCGACAGGACCAGCATAATTTAAGCATTGATGACTCGAACGTAAACATGAGCATTGATATTGCCATACCATGCGGGCTGATCATAAATGAGCTTTTTTCAAATTCCATTAAACATGCTTTTCCCGGAGGGAAGAAGGGTAATATCTACATGAAGCTTGGACATGAGAATAATGATGAAAATGGAAATTACGAGCTTATTATAAAAGATGATGGAGTAGGACTTCCGGATGGTTTTGTACTTGATCACAGCAACCATTCGCTCGGTATGAAAATAGTTTATAACCTCATAAGACAGATTAACGGTGAAGTTGAAATTAAGAAAGATAGTGGAACGGAATTTATTATCAAATTTCCACCGGCGAATTATAAAAACAGAGTATGAATGACCCTAAGATCAAAATATTGATAGTTGAAGATGAAGCAATGATAGCTTTGGATATTAAGGAAAAATTGACTGAACTTGGGTACATTGTTACTCAGACAGCAGATACCGGCGCTAAAGCAATTCAATATGCAGGCGAGACCATGCCTGATATTGTATTGATGGATATTGTTATTAAGGGTGAAATGGATGGAATTGAGGCTGCAATGGTGATCAAGGAAAAATTCAATATTCCTTCACTGTTTTTGACAGCATATAGCAGCGGCTCTGTGATTGAAAGAGCAAAGAAGGTAAATCCAATTGGATACCTGCTTAAACCATTTGACGATACAAAATTGCAGGATGTAATTCTGGAAATGTATATCCAAGGTACGATCACCGAAAAGGGGATACGACCGAAATAGGTTTATTCAGTAAAAATAGTGTAATTTTAAATTGTGGTCAAACAAAAATGCGAACCGAAAGTTCGCTTTTTTTACAGCCCTTATAACAGCTATGGCGTCACTTCGCGGGGAACAGGTGTGTACAACCTAGCCTAAGAGGGTGAGCGTGCGACCCTGCTTTAGCAGGGAAGTCCTGCCTTGGCGGGATTAACCAATTAAAAAAGCGAATAAAAGTTCGCTTTTTTGTAGCGCGTACGGGGATCGAACCCGTACTCTCCGCCTTGAGAGGGCGGCGTGTTA
>JBDTNV010000140.1:0-8710 GCA_039933555.1 Ignavibacteria bacterium | reverse complement strand
AGGAAGCATTGCTTAATTTTATGGCGCTCTTAGGGTGGAACCCGGGTGAAGGTGAGGAGAAGGAAATATTTTCCAAAGAAGAGCTGATTGAAAAGTTTAATATTGAAAGGGTTAATTCAGCCGGAGCAGTATTTAATGTAGAAAAACTTAACTGGATGAACGGCGAGTATATAAAGAATTATGATATTGATAAACTTACAGAGCTTGTAATACCTTATCTGAATTCCAGAGGTATAGATACCAGTGACCTTGATAAAACAAAAAGAGTTATATTTGCAATTAAGAATTATATAAGTAAGCTTGATGAATCCGGTGAGCATGCAGAAGTATATTACAAAGAAGTTACTTTAACGATAGAACAAAGTGATATTGTAAGTATTGAGACTTCAAAACAGGTATTTGCTGCATTGATGACAAAAATAGAACCAATTACAGAAATTACTGTTGATAATTTTAAGCCGATGGTGAGTGAAGTTCAGAAAGATACAGGAGTTAAAGGAAAAAACCTGTTTATGCCACTAAGACTTGCACTTACCGCAGAAGAACACGGCCCAGAACTTGGTTTGATAGCTTATGTGCTGGGTAAGGATGAAGTGTTGAAAAGGTTGATGAAGGTTGTCTGATTTTTTTCGAGTGCACTGACTATGTCAGTGCTTTGCATCAACGCAGTTTCTGTTGAAACAGACAGGAATGCAGTCCAAGAGAGGCAAGTAAACATATGATTTATTGATTTTTTTTGGAGTGCACTGACTATGTCAGTGCTTTGCATCAACGCAGTTTCTGTTGAAACAGTCAGGAATGCAATCCAAAAGAAGAATTGAATAATAAAAGTGTATTTGTTAACAAATATAGGTCAATTGGAAGATTTAAAAAGATATAAACATAATCCTCCTCATTTATTTAGAGAAAATACGAAGTACTTTATTACTGGCTCAATTTATGGAAAGAAAAAATTACTTAGGTCGAAAGAAAGCAAATATAAGTTGTTGGAATATATCTTTAAATCAGCTGATAATTTTAAATGGAAACTAGAAGATTGGGTAATTTTAGAAAATCATTATCATTTAATGCTAGAGTCACCTGAGAATCCGGAAACTTTAGCAGATATGATGGGAAATGTTCATCGTTATTCAGCAATATGGATCAATAAAAATGTAGAATTCTGCAAGGATAATAACAAAATATGGCATAATTATTGGGATAAATGTTTAACATATGAAAGGTCATATTTTACAAGATTAAATTATATTTGGTATAATCCATTAAAACATATGTTAATTGAAGATCCAAAAGATTGGGAATTTGGAAGTTATTATTACAGATATAAATCTGAGAAAGACTATTTAGAAAAAATTAATAAATCGTATCCTTTTGATAAATTAAAATTGGATGATGATTTTTGATTTTTTTTGAGTGCACTGACTATGTCAGTGCTGTGCATCAACACAGTTGATGCATTCCAATGAGAAGCAAAATAGCTCTTGGATTATTTGTTTTTGATTTGTTGGAGTGCACTGACTATGTCAGTGCTGTGCATCAACGCAGTTTCTGTTGAAACAGACAGGAATGCAGTCCAAGAGTAGCAAAAGAGCATCAACACAGTTGATGCAATCCAAAGAGAAGCAGATAATATAAAATTATAAAAATAATTTATTTTAACAAAATGAAAACAATAAAATTTATTATCATCTTAGCGGCAATTGTAACAATCGCATCTTGCGGTAAGAAGGAAGAAAAGCTTAATACACAGAACCAAAGTTCAACGCAGAATGTAAATCCGAACACTGAAACAAAGAGCAACACGAATCCGGATACCAAAAAATGGCTGGGTCAGTACAGCTTCGAAGAATCTGCCAAAAATGTTACAGGAGGAGGCTCTCAAACATGGAACTATGTTATTGATATTAAAGAAAAGGATGCTAATACTGTAGTGGCTGATATACAGGTAGATGGCTTCCAGACTATGACAAGAATTGAAGCAAATGTTAAAGCTACAGCAGATGATGTTGAGTTTATTTTTGAAAAGTACGGGAAGGATAACATGTTTGAGCAGTATAAAAAAGGGGACAGGCTTTTTTCATTCAAGCTTGATGAAAAGAATATGATAATTACCAACTGGGATAAGATGAAGCCGAATGTAATCGATAACCAGAAAAGCGGTAAAGTTATGTTCAAAAAAATTGCTTCATAGCCCGCGTTGATAAATTTGGAGCAGGAAGAGTTAATTTCAGATCTAAAAAGAGGTGATCCAAAAGCATTGGAAAGCCTCTTTTCTGTTTATAAAGATAAAGTTTTTAATACTGCCTTAGGCTACCTGCAGAATATACAGGATGCAGAGGAAATAACACAGGATGTTTTCATTGAAATATTTGATTCCTCAGGTAAGTTTAAGGGAGATTCAGCCTTAAGTACTTGGATTTACAGAATAACAATTAATAAGTGTCTCGACAGGATAAAATATCAGAAGCGAAAAAAAAGGTTTGCGGCCGTAACAAGTATTTTCAAACCGGATACCGGTGAACTTAATATTGATGTTCCTGATCTTATCCACCCCGGGATTGAAATTGAACTAAAAGAACAGTCGCAAATACTGTTCAAAGCGTTAAACAAGCTTCCGGATAACCAGAAAACAGCGTTCATCCTTTCGAAAATTGAATCATTGAGCTATAAAGAAATTAGTGAGGTTTTAAAGTGCAGTGTCTCTTCGGTGGAGTCATTGATATTCAGGGCAAAACAGAATCTAAAGAAAGAATTAAGTGGTAAATTTGATGAATTACATTAATAATATCAACAGTTTATTGTAACCGCAAGATTTTAGCAAGAATGTCGTCTAAATAAATATAAGAATGGAAAATAACACAAATAAAGATAAGTGGATAGAAGAAATTCTATCAAGCACTGATAATATAAGAAGAGCAAGTGCAAACCCGTATATATTTCCAAAGATATTAAACAGAATTAAGAATATAAGCAGAAGTAATAATTATGTTCCAATCAAAAGGGCTGCAATTGGATTTATAACAATTATATTATTAGCAATTATAAATGTTTTTGTGGTGTTTAAAGCAGATAAATCAACAGTTAACATAAACACAGGAAATACAAAGAAAGAAAACTCATCATCGTTCATTCCATCCCAGTACAATCCATATTATGAAATTTTAAACAGCAACTGAAAATGGAAAAAAACAGATTTCTCATTTTAATGATCATTATTTTATTTGTTCTTAACCTTTTTACCTTGGGTTATGTCATAATGGGAAGGGGAGGTCACCCGCCACCGCCACCCGGTGAAGAATTTGATATGCGCGGACCCAGAGATATGGATCCAAACATGAAAAATCCGGGAAGACCTGATGAGGTTATTATCAACAGGCTCAAATTAAATAAAGACCAGGTACTGAAATTTGAAGAATTAAAAAGTGAGCACAGAAAACAGGTTGAAGAAATACAATTCAACTCTAAGAAGCTGCATGATGAATATTTCGGTTTGCTTAAGGCTGACTCAACAGATGCTGTTAAAGAAGCAAAGTTACTTGCCGATATAGCCACAAACCAGCAGCAGCTGGATAAAGTAACATTTGTGCATTTTTTCAGGATCAAGCAGATTTGCGATAAGGATCAAAAAGTTCTTTTTAATACTTTTATTGAAGAAATAGCAGGCTCATTTAAACCACCAATTCCCAAAAAATAAATAATAATATTATCGCAAGTTTATATACCTTCTGTCGTCTAAATAAATAACAATCAGTAAGCTTCTTAAAACCACAGGAGGTGTGAGATGAAAAACAGGATTAGCTTTGCGGTGATAACATTTGTAATCCTTTCAATTATAGTATTTTCAGGAATTAATTGCGGAACCGATACAACGACAAACACTACGACTACAACAAGCGAAGCGCCTCTTGTTTATCAAAAACTATACGGCGCAACTGATGTTTATGTGGAAGGTGATTTTGTTGTTATAAAAAGTAACGGCAGGCCCGAGCATAAGAGTCCATATTACCTTGGAACAAGCTGGGAATCAACATTATATGAAGCGTACAATGGACCAAATCCAAATTTTGTTTTAAATCCGAACAGGATTGCTGAATTCAGCATGACTTATAAAATTCCTCTTAATCCTGCAGAAAATACCAGTCACCCTTCAACACCACTGGGCCCAATAGGCGTAGCATTGAATGGAGTAGCTTTTTTCAACCAGTATGCAGGCGGCGGTGCACCCCTGACGAATGAAATAAACTCTTTTGAGCAGTATGGAGGACATCCCCAGCAGCAAGGACAGTATCATTACCATGTGGAACCGTATTACATCACGGCAATTAAAGGTGATTCAACGATACTTGGTTTTTTACTTGATGGATTTCCTGTATATGGACCGACTGAAAACGGTGAGACTGTTACCAATAGTGATCTTGATGTTTATCACGGTCATTTTGGTATCACCGAAGATTATCCAAACGGTATTTATCATTATCATGTTACAACAGGAGCCCCATATCTGAATGGCGACGGATTTTACGGGACACCGGGAACAGTTTCGTACTAAGAAGAAATATAGAATGAAAAAATATCTTATAATACTGGTAATATCGCTATTCGCTGCGGGCTGCTCTTTGAAAAAAGAGCAGCTTTTGGAAACAACTGAATTTACTTTTGTAAATTCAACTGATACCAGACTAAGATACAAAGATAGATTAGTATTTTATGATACCATTTTGTTTAGCGGAAGAATAGCTGAGCTCAGTAACGGCGACACCGTAAGTCTTAGTGAATACAAATCAGGAAAGCTGAACGGAAAACAGGTAACATATTTTAAAAAAGGCAAAGTAAATGAAGAAAGGTATTATGAAAACGGTCTTAAAACCGGTGAGCATAAAGGTTGGTGGGAAAACGGAAATATGAGATTCATATATCATTTTATAGATGATATGTTTGATGGTAATGTTAAAGTATGGAATGAAAAGGGAATGCTTTTCAATAATTTTAATTACGTAAAGGGCCAGGAAGAAGGATTACAGCAGGCATGGTTCCCAAGCGGTGATTTACAGGCAAACTATGTGGTCAAAAATAACAGGAAATATGGCATTACAGGAGTCAAGAATTGCCAGACAGTTTCAGGCGATTTAACTTCAAAATAACCGGAGAAGTATAAGATGAAAAAGCTCAAATTATGGATTTTGATATTGATTATACTTCCTTACATATATAGCTGCGGAAGTAACAAAGTAAGTGAGCTGCCATATTATGATAAACCTGATTTCACTCCATTATGGGTCAGCGATAGAGAAGCAAAAAATCTACACGAAATATCAGATTTCAGTTTTACTGATCAGGATGGTAAACAGGTAACTAAAGAAACATTCAAAGGGAAAATTTATCTTGCAAACTTTTTTTTTACAACTTGCCCGGGGATTTGTCCGACTATGACAAAAAATCTCTTAAAGCTGCAAAACACATTTGTAAATGATATTGATGTAAAAATAATTTCTCACAGTGTTATGCCGTGGAGTGATTCTGTTAAGAACCTTAAAGAATATGAAAAGACATTCAATATTAAAAACGGTATGTGGTACCTTGTTACGGGAAAAACATCAGAGATCTACGAGCTAGCCAGGCGTTCTTATTATGCTGAAGAAAAAGCCGGGTATAACAGTGATTCAACTGAATTCCTGCATACTGAACATATTTTGCTTGTCGATAAAAATGGTCACTTGCGTGGAATTTATAACGGGACACTTGCTCTTGATGCTGAGCGAATGATTGAAGACATTAAGATCTTAAAAAAAGAAAGCTGAATTAATGACTATAAAAAAAGTGCATCTAAAATAGATGCACTTCTTAAGCATTGAGAGCAAACAAATACATTTTGAAACCGTAAATACATTTTGAAACAGAGCAAATACTGTATTGAATTTAAATATCTGTAAAATATCTACAGAAAATTACTTACGGCTTAGTTTCTTTTTGAGCCAATAACTATGAGTATATAAATGAAGTCCAAACACTACAACAAATAACGCCGTCAATATCAAATGGATCTCAATCCACTCGCCTTCACTTAGCTGAAGCAAATTCCAGTCTTTCCCAAAAGTATTACCTTCAATCAGCATTATTAATCCTGTTATTACCATCCCAATGAATGTTCCAATCGCACAAATCTTGCAGGTTCTTGATGCAGGTAATATATTTTTTGCGGTAATGGATAGTTTTGCTTCGCCGGTTAGTTCAGCTTTCTTCTTAAATTGTGAAACTACGTGAATAACAGTTGCCGTTATTATGATTACAAAAATAAAAAGGAAATACATAGTGGAAAATCCTTTCAATTAGCATAATTTTTCGGGTGATAATCAACGATTTGCGGTAGGTAGCTATATAGTCAGTATCTGCGCTGCTTTACAAAATTACTCAACAAAGAACTGCAAATCAGTGAAGAAAATTTTGTATAAAAACAGCCTGCTATAAATATCATAGTTCTGTATGACAAAAAAGGCACAAGTAAAAACTTGTGCCTTTTTAAAAAGATTTACTGTGGAAATTAATTTATGACCGTTCTGAAATGATAATAATTGGTTGACCAGTAAGTTGTTGAACCAACTATTCTTCCCGCTTTCCAGTAATATGAGGTGTTTGGTGATAGTGGTGTAGTCAGTGTATAAGAAGTTCCAGATACTGTATATGACAGTGGGCTGGGAAAAGTAGGATTTACATCAATCCAAATTACCTGAGCTTCACCTGTCCATTGAAACGGTGTTAATAATGCTTGGTTTGAATCATTATCATATGGACTAACCAATGCGGGTGGGTTTGTACTTGTAGACTTGCTATCTGTTGACGAATCACATGCATTGAATAAAACTGTAGAAATACAAATTAACGAAAATAGAACCAAATACTTCATGATCTTTCCCCTAAATTTTTTATTATAAGCAAATATAACAATGCATTTTTATAAAACAAGTAGAGTAAATGGTATCCATACTAACCAAATTGAATTAGTAAAAATAGCTATCAAAAAGGCTGTTTTTTTAACGTTTTAACAAATTAATCAACTCCATAATTTAGTAATCATTTTATCGCTGAATAATTAAAAATAAAACTATATTTTCTTTTAATAACCCATTAAAGATATTTATAAGTTGCCCAAAGAACCTGAATTTGATTTGGATAAAGCGCATTATTGGTTTGGTGTAGAGTTCAATAACTCAATTTTTCCTATATTGGAAAAAACCGGCAGAACTGACGAAGAGACGGAAAAAATGATATCTATGGCATATGCCTCTACTTTGCATTGGTGCAGTTATTCAAATCATAACATTATGAATAATGCAAGAGGGGAAAATATGATTGCTACAACACTTACCTATGCAGGAAGGAAAGAATCAGCAATTCATCACGCGAAAAGAAATTATGATATTGTTTTCAGCAATAAAGATGAAGTGGCTGATTTCGATATCTCTTATGCTTTGATGGTAATGGCAAGAGCAAATGCATTGAATAAAAATATGCCGGAGGCAAAAAAATATTATGATGAATGCCGTGAATCAATTGAAAATATTAAAACCCAGAAGACAAGAAGATCGTAGTATCCGATTTTAACTCAGGACCATGGTATGGATTAAAGTAATTGATGAAAAAAATCAGAAATGAGAGTTCCATTATTTAAACAGAATTCCGCTTTTAATTTGATTATTAATTATATGTATACAATTTTTAGCAAGCAGTCTTGAAAAGAATAAGGTTAATACTAATTGAAGATAACAGGCTTTTGCGCGAAGGAATCAGCGCGATGCTCAAAAAGGCATCTGATATTAATGTTATAGCCGCAATTGATGACAGCCAATTTGATTACAAAGAAATCGGTGAACTAAGACCTGATATTTTGCTTGTGGATATTGGACTGGTGAAATTTAACAGTTTAGACCTGATTAGAAAAATTAAAGAAATCTATCTTGACCTTAAAATTGTTGTAATGGATTTTATCTCAATAAACGAGGATATAATAAAGTATATCGAAGCCGGCGTTTCAGGTTTCTTACTTAAAGACGCAACAGTGGAAGAGTTTACTAAAACTATTCGTTTGGTAATTAGTGGCGAGAAAGTTCTGCCTTCAAAACTCACCGGATCTCTATTTTCGCAAATTATGGATTTTGCGCTTGATGAGTTGGGTTCAACTAACATAGCCCAGTCTATAAAAATGACTAATCGTGAAATCGAAATAGTTGGATTGGTATCAATGGGATATAGCAATAAAGAAATTGCTGAAAAATTAGCTATTTCTTTATACACAGTAAAAAGTCATGTGCATAACATTCTTGAGAAAATGGCTCTTAATACCCGGGTTCAAATAGCAATAAATGCCAGGAATATTATACATCCTCCTTCGCCCAAGAAGTAGTTATGCATTTAAATTACCTAGTCCTTAAGATTTAACTCCTTTTTCATCCTATAGTAGCATTGAAATAAATTTACGCCCCTTGTTAATTTTGTATTATACATTATTTCAGTTTATTATATTAAAGCTCAGCAAAATGTTTATGTTTGCTGTTTTTGATCGTAAATTTCTGCAAGTGGGGAGTTAAAATTTGAAAGCATTGTTGATTTATCCTGAGTATCCTGTTACTTTCTGGAAAATGGTTTTATGGACACTGATTAACAAACCCAGTTTGATTTCTGAAGCAATAACTCAATCTATCTACGGATATCATTA
>JBDTNV010000139.1:0-8878 GCA_039933555.1 Ignavibacteria bacterium | reverse complement strand
TTAATTAATTTTTTCAATCATACTTACTACACTCCCGCAGGAGCAGCAAGAGCTTACCTTTATACTTTGTTCCAAAAAATAATTTAGGATTAACAATTGATTACATTATTGAGTTTACTCTACCGGCCGGGTAAGAGACTGACTTTATTTTTGTAACAGACCTATCCTTTTTTGTAACATTCGTTTACATAAATTTACAGAAAAAACAGAAACTTATGATATATTAGTAAGGTAAAATTTATAAATCTACTAATTAATCATAAAATCATATGAAGACCACTAAATTTTTACTTTCTTCAGCAATTTTCACAATATTTTTAAGCAGTAAGGTTTTTTTTGCTTCATACCTCAATATTTCGCTTGTCGATAACTCAACTTTTACTGCCACAATCAACAACCAAAATTACAGCCAGCTAACCGATGTAGTTGAAATCTCAGGGATTCCCGGAGGCTCGCATTACATAAAGATCATGAAGCAGCCGGCACCGGGAGGTACATGGAATACTGTTATATTTGAAGGGTATGTTAAGATACCTGATAACTGCAGCGTTTATGCCTCTGTAGATGAGACCGGTAACTTTATGATGTATAAAAAGCTTTATGGAGATAAGCCTGTTATAGAACATCATAATGACCAATTTGGCATTATGAATTCAAGGGATTTCGCGGATTTTAAAAAAGTGATAAATGACAGGGCTTTTGAATCAACAAAGATGGATATGACTAAGAGCGTAATTGGGAATAATTACTTTAATGTTGACCAGGTAAGAGAAATACTTAGCTGGTTTGCGTTTGAATCAAACAAGCTGGAGCTTGCAAAATATGCCTTCGGTAAAACGGTTGATAATAATAATTATTTTAAGCTTTATGATATATTTGCTTTTGAATCAAACGTAACTGATCTGGATAACTATATAAAAAATTACAGGTAGTAAATTCCCATGATTAAGCGGCCGGTTATTAGATAATAATAACCGGCTTTTTATTTTACTTAGTTTATTTATCTTTGTATTCAAAATAAATCAATACAAAATTAATGCTAAAATTTAATATTTCAAAAGTAATCTTTTTTTCGGTGATATTATGCATTATTTGCATATTTACCGCTTCTGTTAGTGTAAATAATCTAAACGCTTCCGGAAATTTGAAATCTGTTAAAAAGGGCGGCGATGATGATAAACCCGCCGAAGAGGTCTTTAAAAACATACAGGTTCTAAAAGGTATCCCTTCAGGGCAGCTAAAGAATGTTATGCAGTTCATGCGCGCATCGCTGAATGTAAATTGCGGTTTTTGCCATGTACATAATGATGTTGACCATACATGGGATTTTGCCAGTGATTCAGTTGAAGAAAAAAATGTTGCGAGGAAAATGATAGATATGGTGAAAAGTATAAATACCGCTCATTTTGAGGGGAATACCTCCGTGACATGTTTTACATGTCACAATGGAAGCGAGCATCCCATGAGAACACCAACTCTTCCGCAGCATATGGCTGAAAAAGAAACCATTGAGCACCCTGAAAAACTGCCTGAGGTATCACTATTATTTTCTAATTACGAAAAAGCTGTAAATAATAATAAACCAGAAGAACTTAAAACAAAGTATTCCAAAGGTACCGTTACAGGTATGGACGGAAAAGCTTACCCTGTAGAAATTTACCAGCAGGCGCCAAACAAATATCTTTCAATTGTTACTACTCCTGAGGGCAAGTCCTACAAAGGATTTGACGGAACAACAGGCTGGATGAAAAATAATTCCGGTGTTAAGGAGCTCAGCGGCTTCGGACTTCAGCAGGTAAAGGATTTTGCTGATTTTTACGGCGATATGAACCTTGCGCAAAAATATACTGATACAAGGTTTATAGGCACTGATACTGCCAATGGTTCTAATTGTTATGTTCTGAGATGTATTGTTGATGATAAAGTCTCGGTAAGATTATATTTTGATATTCAATCTGGCATGCTTTCGAGGAAAAATGTTTACACCAAATCAATTTTAGGAAATATCCCAGAGAGAACCGACTATTTAAATTATTCCGGCAGTGATTTGAAATACCCTTCTGTAATGAATTTTTATTATCTGGATCCTTGGAGCGAATCACAAAGGAATTTGACTGAAGTAAAATATAACGTTCCGCTTGATGGAATTGATTTTACAATGCCGGCTAAATAATATTACGGCTTTTTGTTAAATAGAAAAAAGCCTTCCTGCATTTGGGAGGCTTTTTCATTTACAGCATACTTTACGATTTATTCCTTTTAAAAATAATTTTACTCCTACATTTTTTTTGCCATGGTCATCATCAAACCTCTCCACGAAAATGCTATACCATCAGCTACAGGGTATATAATGTTATTATCTTCTGCATCTATCTTCACGTTAATTTCCATGCCGGTCTGCACTTTTGGTGCGCCCATTGGGTATACTTCCCATATGGATTTCGCAGTATAAGCAGCTTTGTATTGATTTGATACTTCCAGTGTAAACTCCAATGCCTGGTATTCCCCTCCGGCTCCTGTTCCAGCTAAACCTATCGGCGAAGAACTGATGACCTTTGCCTTGCCGTTTTCTGCATTCTCGAGCCTTCGGGTTCTTTCTGCTTTCATCTTTTCACCGCCTTTAACTCCCCAGAAGTAAAAGCCTACAATAATGCCTACAACCAAAACGATAATGATTATTTCGAGCATGATCCTATTTATTTAATTACAGAATTCTCAATTGGATTACTTTTTTTCCTATTCATCATTTGGAAATTCCAGCTGAATGCCAAACCCTGATCCATAGGATAAATTGCCTGGTCATCTTCTGCATCTATCTTAACATTAACTACCATTCCATCCTGAACTTTAGGCGCTCCCATCGGGTAAACTTCCCAAACTGATTTAGCCCTGTATGGCTCTTTGTAGGAATTTGAAACTTCAAGAGTAAATTCATATCCCTGGTAATGCCCGCCGGTACCTGTACCCCTTAAACCTACCTGGTGCGAGCCGATAATTTTTGCTTTTGCTTTTTCTGCTTTGTTCAGCTTAACTTCTCTTTCTGCAAGCAATTTAGCGCCGCTTTTGGATGCGTACATGAAGAATCCAACTATTAATCCAACAACAGCAAGTATTAATATAAATTCCATAGTTTGCTTTAATTAGTTAAAAGCCAAGTCTTCTTTCTTCTTTAATTTCTATTGTAAGCTCTTTAACGTCATCTATAGTAATTGTTTTAATCATTTCAGGTGTTCGCTGTTCTTTGGGAACTTCAGCAAGCCTCAGGTTCTGATTCTTTACTGCCTCGCTGAGTGATTTTCTGATCTCGCGCGCGTTCCCAAAGAATTTGTCCCGTGAGCTGAATAATGACTTAATGTGCTTTTTGAAATATTCAGCAGCTTCAACGTCCAAAACAAGCTCATCTTCAGCAACAATAGTTTTTGCAATAGAAAAAAGCTCCTCTTCGGAATAATCAGGGAAATTAAACTTTCTATCGAACCTGGATTTGAGCCCCGGATTCATCTTCAGGAAGTTTTCCATTTCTCCTGTATAACCCGCGCATATGACCACAAACTCGCCACGGTTATCTTCCATTCGCTTTAAGATAATTTCAATCGCTTCCTTACCAAAATCATACTCAGTTGAACCCATTAATGAATATGCTTCATCAATAAATAGAACACCGCCCATTGCAGCATCAATTTTTTCCGCAGTCTTAATTGCTGTTTGACCAATATATCCTGCAACAAGCTCTTCCCTGTCAACTTCAACCAGGTGACCGCGCTCCAGCACTCCAAGCGCGCGGAATATCCTTGCCATGATTCTCGCAACGGTCGTTTTGCCTGTACCCGGGTTACCTGTAAATACCGTGTGAAGTGAAAATGATTTTGTAACATCTTTACCAATTTCCCTGTAATACCTCACAAGCTTTACCATTTCATGGATATCAGCCTTTATTTCCTGCAGGCCCGTCATCTTATTCAGCTCAGCCAGCGAATCCCGCATAAGCTCCTCATCAGTTGGAATATCAACACCTTTATGCTCTTTCTTCCTGAATATATCCTTAATATCAGCTGTGGTAATAGTTGAAAGCGCTGCTTCATCAAGCTTATCAGGCGCGGTGTTACCGTCCATCACCCTCAAAGCCATATTCATTTTGCCCTCATCCACCAGTGAATTTACATACCTCGCATTGCCGAATGATTTATCCCTATCCCGGTATGCCTCAACAAGCTTGGTGTAAAGATATTCTTCGCCGTCTTTATCTATATCCACATCAATTTGCTCAGCATGATATTTTCCAATTTTCAGAAGCTCGGCCGGTGAATAGTCAGGGAAATGGAAATAATGATTGAACCTGGATTTAAGCCCCGGATTCGAGTCAAGAAAAAATGCCATTTCCTCCGGATAACCTGCGACAATTACAGCAAGGTCACCGGGGCCATCGGAAAGCTCTTTTAAGATAATAGCAATAGCTTCTTTACCATAATCACGTTCGCTATCACCTTTTCTTGCCAGGGCATATGCCTCATCAATAAATAATATCCCGCCCCTTGCTTTTTTTATTGCATCTTTTACTTTGGGTGCAGTTTGCCCTATGAACTCACCCAGCAGGTCAGCCCGGTCAACCTCGTGAACATGTCCTTTACTTAAGATACCGAGATTCTTATAAATCTTTCCCAGCATCATAGCTACTTTTGTTTTACCTGTGCCGGGGTTACCTGTAAAAACTGAATGCAGGTTTATTTTTTCCGAATCATCAAATCCCTTTTCTTTCCTAAGCTTTACAAATTTAAGGTAATCAAACATATCGTTAATATTTTCTTTGATAGTCGCCAGACCTATCATCTCATTCATTTCCTTCATAATCTCGGCTTCGGTCATTTCCCCCGCCGGCTCCGTCTTTTTCTCTTTTATAGCAATTGGATTGCTTTCACCGGGCAGAAAAAACTTGCCCCCATCAGAATCTTCTTCTTCAATATCAGCAAACTTAACATATACCGTTCCAAGCAGCTGTTCCAGGAACACAACATCCAGGATATAATCGCCCTCGTACCAGCTTCCGGGCTCTTTACCGCCCCATCCGCGGTTGAACCTAACTGTTGCCATATTATTGTTGTAAGTATAAAAATCCTTTATCTCCGCGACATTATCGCCGGCGCCGTTCCTTATCCTGATAAAAAACTCACCCTGCCAGGTTGCTTTTTCATACTGCAGGTTATCGCCTTCAATTTCTATCCACATGTAACGTGTACTTGCCGCGTTGAATGTCTTAAGATATTTTCTCTGGCCAAAAGGAGTATCTTCAAATGCCCCTTCATACAGTTTAATTGAAGTCAAATTAAAATACGGGTTACTCTCGGGTGTAACATCGCCTTCATTTACAGTATAAAAATACGATGTACCCAGCATAACGCCATTAACCCATGCTTCCCACCTGTAAGCACCTTTTGTCCAGTAAACACCCTTATCTGCTTTCCCCCAGCTGTATCTGATATATGTAATATCCTCTGCCTTAGTCACTGTCTGTGATACAGGTTTATCGCATAAAAGATAATTGTTGGCATCATACGCCTTAAAATTTACTGTTACCGGCCAGTCCTCTTCTTCAAATTTCAGGTTGAAAAGTGATAGCTCGACATAAATGTACCTTATTTTGTTGGCATCAAAAACCTGCCTGTATTTTTTGGATGAGCCAAACAGCCATTCATCAGACCCGTGAACCTTTAAAGCTCTGAATTTGAATTCTGTGCCCTGTGAAGCAATATTGTTTACCATATTCTACAATCATAAATGTATGTTATTTTAATTTCAATGTAAAACAAAAAAGGCGCTTAAATAAGCGCCTTTTGGAAATCTTAGAGTGTTTTATTGATTTATCCAGGATCTTCTAATACTAAGCTCTTCGGCCGTAGGAGATTTCATTGGTTTTATTACATACTGGTCTTCCATCTTAACAAGATATGTTTTAGCTTTTAGTGTTTTCTTTGAATAATTACTTCCTTTATCTTTTCTTAGCACAACCACTGTTACTTCGTCACCCGCATGCGTTGTTTGTTCATATTTTTCGCTCACTTCGTTAAAATTGTGTGCATTAACCTCAATTCCGTTAACTGAAAATATCTTATCTCCTGTTTTTAATTTAAGTTTCTTCCCAAATTCATTTACTGATGAAACCACAATTGATCTGTCTTCTCCGAGATCAAGATCCGCACCAATCATTGTTGGAACTTCCTTTTCATACTTGTCAAAGAAATCATAACCTGCGTATCCCAGGAACTGCTTATACGGCAGCCTTTTGTTTCCTTCAACGTATTTACTGAAGAAATCCCTTACCTCAGGATACGTCATTTCAGTAATGACATCAAAAAGTTCAGCATCCTTAAATGATACATCAGGTCCGTATTTTATACCAAGGTCGCTCTTAAGATTCTGCAGGCCATACTTACCTTCAGAAAGCTTCAATAAATAAAGGTCAAGGCACATATTAATTAATGCTCCTTTTAAATACACATTTACATATTGAGCCTTGTATTTATCCAGAGCTCCCTTGCTTAGCTCTGTAAACGGCAAAGTATCATTAAAGTATAAAGATGATACCAGTATCTTTTGCTGGATCTTGCTGAAGAATTCACCCGGAGTAGTTACGCCGAATTTTACCTGTGAGTGATGCGCATAATATTCCGTCGAGCCCTCGTAAAGCCAGAGATGCTTGCTCATAACGGGATTGATAAAATCAAAATTACCAATTTCTTCAGAGTGTATTCCAAGCGGTGTAACTATGTGAAAGAATTCATGCGATACCACATCCTTAAATGGCTGCACAAACTGCTCTTTTGGTAATTCAGGATAACAAAATGTAGTAGACTTAAAATGTTCCAAAGCTCCTGCTGCGTTTGATTTGAAACCCACATCGGATAAATATACAAGAACAGAATATCTATCAGTTGGCAGCTCGCCTCCAAGATATTTACCCTGCGCTTCAAAAAGCTCTCTTGTATGCTCAACAAGATATGGTGCGCTTACCGTCTTATTGGGTGAGTATACTGATAGAAGGATTTTAGTATTATTCACCATAACAGATGCTGTATCTGGCATAGTATACATCATAGGGTTATCATGCAGGTCAAAATAATTTTTAGGATAGTAAGTATCAATTTCCCCGGCAATTGATCCTATCGGCATTGATGTTGCTCCGTAAAATCCATGCGGCTTGGTAATTGAAATTGTATAAGGCAGTTCCTTGAATCCTTCAAAATAACCAACCAGGCAGAAATTATTAAGCATGAATACTTTTCCTGAATCAATGCATGAGCCTGTTGGTTCAAAAACTACAGGCTTGCTATCTGAGTGATATGTATCTTCTACCCAGTATGAAATGTTTTTGAGGTTCGCGGCATCACTTATTTCCCATGAATTTGTATCAAGCTGTTTTACTGCCAATTCATTCCCGATACGGTCATAAGCCTTCATATCTGAAACAAACCTGCCGAAGTTATTAATTGCATATGTACCGGGTACTATCTTTGGCATGAAATATTTGATAGTTGAGGAACTGATAACAGGAGGTTCGACCTCTACTTTTAGCTTGTGGTCGCCTGTAGCCTTGGTTAAGTCAAATGAAGCTGTTGTTCTTGAGTCATTGCCGTGGTCATTATTTTGGGAATAAATGCAATTACCAAATAAGAAGATCAATAGGGTAAACGCCAATAGCTGATTCTTAACGAATTTCATCAATTTTAGAGTAAAATTATCAAATGTTCTTACTATATAGTATTAGATGCATAAAACCCCCTTGAGGTTTCAAGAGGGTTTAATAATAAAACAGTAATTAAGTACGTTTAGTTCAGACGAAAAGGCTTATTCCATAGTAACACAATGCCCCTACAAGCGCCGAGAGTGGAATAGTAAGAAACCACGCCCATACTATCTTACCTGCAACTCCCCATTTCACAGCAGAAAGCCTCTTTACACTTCCTACACCTAAGATCGAGCCTGTTATTGTTTGTGTTGTACTGACTGGAATTCCAAACATAGCAGTTAATAATAGTGTCGTAGCTCCTGCAAACTCAGCGCAAAAACCACCAATTGGTTTTAGTTTTGTGATCTTCATGCCCATTGTTTTAACAATCCTCCACCCGCCAAACATAGTTCCAAGCCCAATAGCTAAATGACAGGCAAATATTACCCAAATAGGGACATGAAACTGATCTTGATATTTTGTAGCTACTAATACTGAAACAATTATTCCCATCGTTTTTTGAGCATCATTTGAGCCATGTCCAAAACTGTAAAATCCGGCAGAAACTAGTTGAAGTTTACGAAATACACTATCAACTTGACGCGGTTTTTTATTTTTAACTACCCATGATGTAACAAGCATATTAAAGAGTCCAAGAATAAAACCCATAATTGGAGCAAGAAAAATAAACAGTATAACTTTTTCATATCCTGCCCATATGATTACTCCCCAGCCTAATTTAGCAACAGCTGCACCGCCATATCCACCTACCAATGCGTGTGATGAACTGACAGGTATTCCATAATACCAGGTAATTATATTCCAAAATATAGCTCCCAGTAAGCCCGCCATTATTACGTATATATCAACATTGTCAAGTTTAACCAATCCGCTGCCAACAGTTTTAGCAACTGCTTCACCAAAAGCAAATGCCGCTGCAAAATTAAAAAAAGCTGCAAATAACACAGCCTTTTGTGGAGATAATACTCCTGTAGATACAATTGTCGCAATGGAATTTGCCGAGTCATGGAACCCGTTTAAAAAATCAAATACTAATGCTATTATAATAACAACCAGTACTAATTCAAACATAGCCTACATATTCTTAATTAAGATTCCTTCAACAACAGTTGCCGCATTCTGGCATTTATCAACTGC
>JBDTNV010000138.1:0-8928 GCA_039933555.1 Ignavibacteria bacterium | reverse complement strand
TCAAAGAAAATTTCGCTTAATCCTAGATTCAGCGCATAAAGAGAGGTTTATTTACTTATGGGTTTAATGAATAAGCTGCGCGATAAAACGCACATTATTCTGATTATATTAATAGTTGCTTTTCTAGCTACCATTGTATTTGAGTGGGGTATGGATTACCTTGGGTTAAGGGGCGGACAGGTTACAGAACTTGGTTCCGTTAACGGGCAGGAAATTAAATATTCAGATTTCGAAAGCCAGGTCAATTTTGCAATAGACCAGCAAAGACAGCAAACAGGCGAAGATCCGGATGAGACGGTTGTTAAGATGATACGAGACCAGGTTTGGGATCAAATGGTTTCTCAAAAACTTGCTGAACAGGAGATCAAAAGGCTTGGTATAAATGTTACTAACCAGGAAATTTTGAACTGGGTTTACAATTCACCCCAAACGCTTCCTGATGTAATAAAAAAGAATTTTATAGATTCAACCGGCCAGTTCAATATGGCGGTATACCAGCAGGCGCTTACTACAAAAACACCTGAAGTTACCAAGTTCTGGTCGCAGGTTGAAGAATATTTAAAGCAAACCCTGCTATCACAGAAATTGCAGAGCGTAATAACAGGAACTGTCAGAATTACTGAGAGCGAAGTAATGCAGAAATTTAAAGATGAAAATGTTAAAGCATCTTTTGACTATGTATTTATAGATGCTTCCAGTTTTCCGGATAATACTGTACAGGTCTCTGATGATGACATGAAAAACTATTACGATAAACATAAAGATGAATTCAAACGTGAAGAATCAGCAAAGATGAAATATGTATTATTCCCCGATGTGGCTACAATGGAAGATACTGTATCAACTGAAAAAATGATGCGGGCTTTGATTAAGGATTTTAAAAAGCTAAACCCGGCAGATTCTACTACATTTTCGGTTGTTAACGATAATTCACTTTCTAAATTCACAAATACTTTTGTAAAGCCAAACGAGGTCCCGGCTGAGGTGATATCATTCCTTTTTAATGCTACAAAAGACAGCATCTCTGAAGTTATCAGGGGCTCTGACGGCTTCCATATGGTTAAGTTGATAGATTCAAAAGAAGGAACAGAAACTTTTTCAAATGCGCAGCATATTCTTATCAATTTTGGAACGGATACAAATGCCGCAAAGGTAAAAGCAGAACAGATATTTCAAAGGCTAAAAGCAGGCGAAGATTTCAGTAAGCTGGCCGCTGAAAATTCAGACGACCCTTCGAGTAAAGTCAAAGGTGGTGATTTGGGTTGGTTCGGCAAAGGGGCAATGGTAAAAGAATTTGAAGATGCCGTCAACGGCGCAACTGTTGGTCAGATAGTCGGCCCTGTAAAATCACAGTTCGGCTTCCACATTATCAAAGTAAAAGGCAGGCAGAACAAAGAATTCAAATTTGCCGATATTAAAAAAACTGTAAAAGCCTCAACCAAGACAAAAGACGCAGCAAGAAAAAGAGCTGAGGATTTTGCATTCGTTTCTAAAAAAGGAAATCTTGAAGAAGAAGCCAAGAAACTTGGGCTGCAGGTTATAGATATCCCGAACTTTATTACTAAAGGCGCATTTGTTCCGGGTGCGGGACAAAATACAACAGTAACCAAATTTGCGCTTGATGAGAAAAAAGGAACTATCAGCGAACCGATAAAAGTGCAGACCGGTTATGCAGTTTATGTTATTACTGAAAAATTCCCTGCCGGTTATTATTCCTTTGATGAGCTTAAAGTGCAGCAGCTCCCTACCCTGGTCAAACAGGAAAAGAAGCTTGATGCCGCAAAACAGATGGCAAATGAATATAAATCCAAGATATCCGGAGATATTACTTCATTGAAAACAGCAACCCCGCCTATTATCATACAAAAAGCGGATACTGTTTCAGTCGCAGCGCCAAATCCGATGATTGGAGCTGATTTTGACTTTGCAAATGCTGTTTACAAAATGCAAAATGGGCAAATATCAGAACCAATAAGAACAGCCCGCGGTTACTATATAGTACAAATGAGAAATATTACGCCATTTGACCAGGCTAAATTCCAGGCTGATTATGAAAAGATAAAAACAGGTCTAATTGCGCAGAAAAAACAGACAATTGTTCAGGATTGGCTTGCAGATCTCAAAGAGAAAGCTGTAATTGTAGATAACAGGGATAAACTTTTTAGATAATCTTTTATTTTAAGATTATTGCATTTTAATTCTATGAAAGTTAATTTGCCCTGTGGAAAGCTGTATTAAATAATAAACAGGCAATACTTGAAAAAGAATATATTCATTATAACAGTTATTATGGGTTCAATTTATTTATTGAACCCATATTTTTTATGTTCTCAGACGAGGCAGCCTGAAAAGATAGTTTATAACAGTACAGGCCGCTTAACACTGCAGGTTTACGGCATGTACGTTTCTTCTGCCGAGCTTCAGAACAATCTCGGCTCCAGTGTTTCCTTTTTAAGAGATGCTTCTATTGAGCTAAAGGGAGGTTATGGTTACGGAGCGGAATTAACATATAACCCTAATATTAATAATTTTGATGTGGTTTTTTTCCTTTCATCTGAGTATCTGAAAGTTAAAGATGATGAATTGTTATTAAGATTCGAAAATGATTCAGCCTCTTCAAGCGTACGTTTTACCGAAGAATATAATATGATACCATTGGAAGCAGGATTAAAATGGAACCTTCCTGTGAGCACGGAAAGATTTAAGGTATATATCGGAGGCGGAGGCGGCGTTTATTTTGGCAACAGAACAAGAACTATAGGGCCGTATAAAAGTTCTGCAATATCAAGAAAGGCCGGTTTTAGCATGAATGTTCTTGCGGGGCTCGAATACTTTGTTCAAAGGAACTTATCTCTTGATTTTGAGTTTAAATTCAGAGAAGCTACTTTCGATTCAAAAGATAAATTTGATGTTGACTATGTTACCATTGGCGGGAATATCTACACTATGGATAACCCCCTTTATTCCAGGATCCTGGTTGACGGAACAAGAATTTCAGCAGGCGTAAAATATCATTTTTAGCATAATATATATTATAATATGAAGAAATTAATTTTTACATTTTTATTAATGTGCGGGTTTATCTTCCTTCCTTCCCATAACGCGTCATTAAAGGAAACCGGAAGTAAATCACGTTTTGCGAGTGATCATATTATTGTTAAGCTAAAGAAAAATATTGATATTATGGCAGCATCGTTAAGTAACTCTTACTTATATGAAAATACTTTAAATGAAATATTTACTGATTTAGGCTTAACTGTTAAGAAGACAAAAGTACTCTTTCCAAGGGATATAAAGCACAGTTCCATTTTATACAATAAATACGAGTTTGAAACATATTATGTGATCTATTTCGATAAAGATATTAATGCAAAGGAACTTTGCCTGCGTGTTTCGGATAATGTAAAAGTGGATTTTTCTGAGCCTGATTTTATCGGTGAATCTGCCGGTATTAAAGGAACATCAACCGCGCCAAACGATGAATTTTTCAGCCGTCAATGGGGATTGTATAATGATGGTTCACAAAGAACAACACCGGGCAAACAGGGCAAAACCGGTGCCGATATGAATGTATTAAAAGCCTGGGAAATTGAATCAGGAAGCAGCGATATTATAGTAGGAATAATGGATTCAGGCACTAAAACTGACCATCCCGATCTAAACGGCAGGATATGGAGCAATAGTGAAGAAGTAAAAAACGGAAGAGATGATGATGGCAATGGCTTTGTGGATGATATCAACGGCTTTAATTTTGCCTACGATAACCCGAATACAAAAGATGATGGCGGCCACGGTACTAATATTGCAGGTACAATTGGTGCACAGACAAATAACTCATTAGGTTATGCAGGCATTGACCAGAAGTGCAAACTTATGATATGCAAAAATCTTGATGATGAAAATTTAGGAGAATATTCATGGTGGTCTGCTTCTCTATATTATGCGGCAAATAACGGAGCCCGTGTTCTGAACATGAGCGAAGGCGGTTACGATTACTCCAAAACTCTGGAAAACGCAATAAACTATGCTTATGATGCCGGCTGCCTTGTGGTTGCCAGCATGATGAATAAAAATAATGGCGATACTTATTACCCAGCAAGCTTTAAGAATGTTCTTGCAGTCGGCGCAACAGATACAGATGACAGCCGCTGCAGAGAATTCACATGGGGCGGCGGAAGCAACTGGGGCAAACATATTGCTGTAGTAGCTCCGGGAAATAAAATATACGGACTTGATTACAAGGATAATTCAAATTACGATGTGTACTGGAGCGGAACTTCACAGGCAACAGCATATGTAAGCGGAATTGCCTCTGTACTATTAGGACAGGACCCTTCAAGAACGAATAAAGACCTGCGAGAAATAATTACTTCAACTGCGGTAGACCAGGTTGGTGACCCGAGAGAAGATAAATACGGCTGGGATGAATATTACGGTTACGGCAGAGTTGATCTGTATGAAGCGCTCAATTACGGTAAGTATTCCAGCGGGAAAAAAGAAGATAAGACTAAGGATAGAACAATTGAAGATAATAAAGATAAGGAAGATTATAAAGAACCGTTAAACGATAACAGTACAGGCAACAGCACAAGGGCCAAAGCCAATGATGAGGATAATAAGAATTACAGGGATAGTGATAAAAAAGATGACCGCGCAAAAAAACCAAAAGCTGACGACAAGTAAATTTCTGAGTTACCTTTACTTTTTTTAGAAAACAGCAATTATGATAGATATTGAAATTTTAAAATCCTCTTTAGAAGGCAATGGATTTATTTCGTCGGTTATTTATCTTGATGAAGTAAATTCCACAAATACTTACGCGAAGAATAAAGATATTCCAATTGATTCATTGATTGTAACTGATCTGCAGTCCGAAGGCAAAGGGCGACTGGGAAGGAAATGGTTAACTGAGAAGCAAAGCAATTTAACATTTTCTATTAAAAAGAAATTGCCGCTATCCCCCGCTGAGAATCAATTTGCAGTTTTTTATTTTTCATATTATTTATATTCAGCAGTTAAAAATTATCTTTCGGCTGCTCTCACTTCTCAGGAAACTGAGGAACTACAGATTAAGTGGCCTAATGATATTTTGTTCAATTGGAAAAAGCTTTCGGGCATTTTAATTGAATCAGTTTTACCCGAAGGAATTTATATAATAGGAATTGGTTTAAATTGTAACCAAACGGGCTTCCCTAAAGAGATAAATGCAGTATCATTGAAACAGATCACCGGCAATGAAATTGATTTGACAAACCTCCTGCTTAACATAATAAAGGAGTTTTCGGTACATTTCAGCGAGCTGGAAAATGAAAACTTTGGATATATCTATAATAACTGGAAGAAATCAACCAAAATAATTGGAAAAGACTGTGAATTTCAGATTAACAACGAAAAGGCAAAGTACGGGAAAATTAGTGATTTAAATGAAGATGGCAGCATTTCTATCCAGTATAATGATCAAATTGTAAATTATTTTAGCGGTGAAGTAAAACTCACGGGTATAAAGTAAGCATAAATGCCTCATATAACCTAAAATCACTTGATTTTAGATTATTTTTTCAATATTTTTGAAGTTTGAAATTTAAGGGTAGGTAGCGAAGTGGTTAAACGCAACAGACTGTAAATCTG
Organism: Ignavibacteria bacterium; assembly: GCA_039933555.1. Classification (GTDB taxonomy): domain Bacteria; phylum Bacteroidota; class Ignavibacteria; order Tepidaquicellales; family OLB5; genus OLB5. The sequence continues at coordinate 3,300 of JBDTNV010000138.1, read as the reverse complement.
TCGGCTTATGCCTTCGGAGGTTCGAATCCTTCCCTACCCACGGAAAAAAACCACACTGTTCGTTTAATTATTACTGCTGATGTAGCTCAGTTGGTAGAGCACTTCCTTGGTAAGGAAGAGGTCACCGGTTCAATCCCGGTCATCAGCTCTGGAGTTCTTTAAAAGTTTTTATTAATATGGTTTTACTGCGGGAGTAACTCAGTTGGTAGAGTCACAGCCTTCCAAGCTGTTGGTCGCGAGTTCGAGTCTCGTCTCCCGCTCTCAATTAAGTGAAGTTTTTTTCGATATTTTAGTTTTAAATAGTAACCGGGATTTACTGCGATTTAAAGTTTACTCTCCCACATAAAAAACAATTAAGATATAATACAATAATGGCAAAAGACGGAAGATTAATAATAGTATTAGAATGTACTGACTGTAAGAACAGAAACTACAGTACGACAAAGAATAAGACATTGCACTCAGGCCGTGTAGAACATAAAAAATTCTGTAAACACTGCACTAAAAGAACACTCCACAAAGAGACAAAATAAAAAGCCGTATAGCATAAATACGTGAGTGGCTCAATTGGTAGAGTAGCGGTCTCCAAAACCGCTGGTTGGGGGTTCGAGTCCCTCCTCACGTGCAATACATTCTCTGAACTAACGTATTTAAACGGAGATCAATAAGATTGAAAAATAAAATTATAGGTTTCTTCACTGATATTGTAAAAGAAATGAAGAAAGTTACCTGGCCTAAAAGAGAAGAACTTAAAGAATCAACGATGGTAGTAATAGCTACTTCGCTGATATTCGCAATATTCGTATATGCAGTTGATAAAGTAATTAACGAAGGACTTAAAATAATATTCTAGCAACTATGAGCGAAGTAAAGACCGAAACAAAAGCCAAGACAGAAACAAAACCTGAGCCGATAATCGCTATCCCCGGCGGGAAGTGGTACGCGGTAAGGACAATAACCGGACACGAAAAACGCGTTAAGAATTATCTTGATACAGAAATTGCAGAGCTTGAGATCGCTCACAAGATATCACAGGTATTAATTCCCGAAGAAAAAGTTTTTGAAGTAAAAGGCGGCAAGAAGAAAATAAAATATAAGAACTTCTTCCCCGGATATGTATTGGTTGAAGCTGTTCTGGATAAAGAAGTAATTTATCTTCTTAATCACGCGCCATCGGTTTTAAAGATGGTTGGCGATAAGAATGAAGCGATTGCATTGAGAGATGACGAAGTAAAGAGGATACTCGGCAGGATCAATGATTCAGATGAAAAAGAAAAAATTGATATGCAGTTTGAAAAAGGCGACCTTATAAAAGTGGTAAACGGTCCGTTTGTAAGTTTCAACGGAACGATCAATGAAATTAACCTTGAAAGAATGAAAGTTAAGGTTATGGTAAGCATCTTCGGAAGAAAAACACCGATTGAGCTTGACTTCACACAAATAGAAAAAGAAAAATAAAAACCGTATTCTAATCAGTTCTCCCTGTTAGAATAATTCAAAAAAATATTACGCACTCACAAGTAAAATAAAAGTTACAATAACATAACATGGCAAAAAAAGTAGTTGGATTCGTAAAGCTTCAGATACCTGCCGGCCAGGCAACTATGGCGCCACCTGTTGGACCTGCTTTAGGTCAAAGAGGTGTAAACGGTATGGAATTCTGCAAGCAGTTTAATGCAAGAACTTCGAAAGACCAGGGTCTGATAATTCCGGTTTTAATAACGGTATATTCAGATAAGTCTTTTACATTTATCACCAAGACTCCCCCGGCAGCCGTATTACTTATTAAGGCCGCTAAGATCGAAAAAGGCAGCCCGCAATCCAACAGGAACAAAGTTGGTAAGGTTACCAAAAAACAGGTTGAAGATATTGCAACCCTGAAAATGAAAGATCTTAACGCAAGGACACTTGATTCTGCCGTAAAAGTTATAGCAGGAACTGCAAGAAGCATGGGAATAACAGTAGAAGGATAATTAAGGTATTATAACAATGAAAGTTACTAAAAGAAGAAAAGATATCAACAGTAAAGTAGCCTTAAAAAAAGAATACTCTATTACAGAAGCTATTGCAAAGCTTAAAGAGACATCCAAATCAAAATTCAATGAATCTATTGATATTGCTATGAAGCTGGGCGTTGACCCCAGGCAGGCTGACCAGCTTGTCAGAGGAACCGTCGCACTGCCTCACGGAACCGGTAAGACAGTAAGAGTGCTTGTAATTGCCAAGCCTGAAAAACAGGAAGAAGCAAGAAAAGCCGGAGCTGATCATGTAGGTTTCGAGGATTATCTCGCTAAGATCAAAGAGGGCTGGGCTGATGTAGATGTCATAATAGCCGCTCCTGATACTATGAGCGAGCTTGGTAAATTGGGAAAAGTTTTAGGTCCAAAAGGCTTAATGCCAAATCCCAAAAGCGGTACAGTTACCAATGATATCGGCAAGGCTGTAAATGAAGTGAAAGCAGGAAGAATTGAGTTCCGTGTTGAAAAAGCAGGTATTATTCATGCATGTTTGGGCAAAGCTTCATTTGAACCTCAGCAGCTTGAAGAGAATATACACACTTTTATTAACCAGGTTCTCAAAATGAAACCGGCAACTTCAAAAGGACATTATGTGAAGAGCGTAACGCTCACAAGCACAATGGGACCCGGCCTTATTATCAGCAAAAACGAATTAGCACATCATTAATTTACTAAAAACAGACTTTCATGAACAAGCAAGATAAAGAACAATCAGTTCTCGAAATAAAAGAAAAATTAGATAAGGCTTCAAGCATATACCTGACTGATTTCAGCGGGTTGACTGTTGCTCAGACAAATGAGCTTAGAGACGAATTGTTTACCGCTAAAGTAGAGTATAAAGTATTAAAGAATACTCTTGTAAAAAAAGCAATCGAGCAATCCGAAAACAAGTTCAAAGCGCAGAGCGATAAGATCAACGAGTTCTTAAAAGGACCTACCGGTATAATATTCGCGTTTGAAGACCCTGTTTCCCCCGCCAAGATCATAAAGAAATTTTATGATAAGGGCGAGAAGCCGAAATTAAAGCTGGCTTTAGTTGAAAATGTTGCTTACGAAAGCAAACAGTTAAACGAGCTTGCATCGCTGCAATCAATGCCGGAAATTATTTCTTCAATAATCGGGTGTTTACAGGCTCCAATCACAGGTATTGTTGGCACCTTAAATGCAGTAGTCAGAGACCTGGCTTCGGTAATTGAAGAAGTGGCAAAACAAAAAGCAAATTAAAATAAAAAACTTAATAATTAAGGGAGATACATTAAAATGTCCGTAGTAGAAGAATTAG
>JBDTNV010000137.1:0-8975 GCA_039933555.1 Ignavibacteria bacterium | reverse complement strand
TCAAATCAGCCTGCGATTCATACGATACAACATAGACTTTAATATCAGCCTGTGACTCATACTGAACCTTGAACATTTTCTGCGCCAAAAGCGGTGAGCTGAAAACGAAAAGCAAAAGTACAAAAACTAAAGTGATGGTCTTTTTCATATACAGTTATTCTCAGACTTCAATAATTTCGTTTGTATGTTTTATATCTTTGATAGTATTGTTCTTATCCATTAAGATAAGTGTAGGCTTAAAAGATTTCAGCTCTTCTTCGGTATAGTTAGCGTATGAAATAATAATTATTTCATCGCCTACAGCAGCCATTCTGGCAGCAGCGCCGTTTATGCAAATTGTACCGCTTCTTCTTCTGCCTTCGATAGCGTAGCTTTCAAACCTTGAACCGTTATTGATATTTACTACCTGTATCTTTTCATACGGCATAATATCTGCGGCATCAAGCAGGTCAGCATCAATTGTAACTGATCCTTCATAAAACAGCTCCGCCTGTGTAACTGTTGCGCGGTGAAGCTTTGATTTGCACATTATACGTTCCATAATTCCAATTTACCTTTCTTAAAAGCAGGGCAGACATTGAAAAAATCACCCTGACTACAAAATTAACGCTTAATTACTATATTATCAATTAACCTTACTTTGCCAAACCTAACAGCCAAACTGATCAAAATACCGTTATTCCCGCTGGTTTTAAGCGTTTTCAGCTCTTCAAGCGTTTCATTATCATTAAACGAAATATAATCAATTTTTGTTGCAGTTTTCCTGGATTTGATGAGTTTACTCATCTGCCCTCTCAGGAAATCAATATCTTTATTGTAGTTATCGAGGAGAATCTTACGCTTAGCATAACCAAGAGCTTTATATAGATATGCGGCATCCACTCTCTGTTCAGTGGTAAGGTACACATTTCTCGAGCTCATTGCCAGTCCGTCCTTTTCACGAACGGTTGGAGACACAATAATTTTTGTAAAGATATTCAGGTCCGTAACCATTTTTTTTATGACAGCTGATTGCTGTGCATCCTTCTGGCCAAATACGGAAAAATCAGCCTGAACGATATTAAAAAGCTTAAGTACTACAGTTGTAACACCCTTAAAATGACCGGGCCTTATTTTGCCTTCAAGAAATGAAGTGATAACTTCCGTATCAACAAAGGTTGAAAATCCCTTAGGGTACATTTCCTTTACATCCGGATATAATATATAATCAACGCCTGCATCACGGCAGAGTTTTTCATCTCTTTTGAAATTCCTTGGGTACCGCGCGAAATCTTCTTTGGGTCCGAATTGAAGGGGGTTGACGAATATGCTTACTATTACAACATCAGCTTTTTTCTTAGCTGCCTTAACGAGAGAAATATGCCCTTCGTGAAGGTATCCCATTGTGGGCACAAAACCTACTGTTTTTCTTTTAAGCTTAAGTGATGCGGTAAGCTTTTGAGCTGTGGTTATTTTGCGGAGTATCTTCATTTATTATTCAGGCAGCAGTATGAAAAGAATATTTTTGCCTGAATTAATTTATTTATCATGCATATACTTCATAAACTGGTATATCTTATCCTTTAAGTCCTTACGGTTTACAACACAATCAAGGAAGCCGTGCTCCTGAACAAATTCAGAATGCTGGAAACCTTTGGGCAGATCTTTACCGGTTGCCTGCCGTACAACTCTCGGGCCGGCAAAACCAATAAGAGCGTCAGGCTCAGCAATATTAACATCACCAAGCATTGAAAAACTTGCAGATGCGCCGCCTGTTGTGGGATCGGTTAACACAGAAATATACGGAAGCTTGTTCTCGGCAAGCTTAGCCAGCCATGCTGATGACTTAGCAAGCTGCATAAGTGAAATTGCAGCTTCCATCATTCTTGCGCCGCCTGATTTCGAAATTATAATGTAGGGACATTTTTCTTTAATAGCTTTCTGTATGCCGCGGGCGATCTTTTCACCTACTACAGAGCCCATTGAACCGCCAATGAATTTAAAATCCATTGCGCTGATAACAACCTCTTTGCCGTGTATTTCGCCAAACCCGTTTCGGATTGCGTCATACAGGCCGGTCTGCTTTATGGTATCGGAAATTCTATCCTTATATTTTTTTGTGTCAACAAAATCCAGCGGGTCTTTAGAAGTAACTTTCCTGTCAAACTCCTTAAATTCACCGTTATCAAAGAGTATTTTAAAATACTCTTCGCTGCCAATGCGGAAATGATAATCACATTTTGTGCAAAGGTAAAAATTGTTTTCCCACTGCTTCTTGTGCATTATCTCATCGCACTTGGGACACTTTATCCAGTGACCCTCACCAAGCTCTTTTTTTTCCTGTGTCGCTATGTTTTGCTTTGTTCTCTTAAACCAGGACATTTATATCGGTATAAAATTTCGTAAAATTAGATTTAGGTTAAGCCTTCTTAAAATTAAAATCTTTCAAATAGAGAGGTTCAACATTCCCGGCATCAATTAAATTGCCGGCCTCGAATTCCCTTTTTGCAAGCTCACTCATTGAATCGAGCTCGTTTTTATGATTTTTAATATTAATATACTTAAAATAACAATGTTTTAATTGAGTTTCATCGCCAAAATCTCCGACCAAAAATGTATCACTTTTTAAGGTTTTTTGAAGATTTTCAAGTGTTTCGGCACCGGAATTTGCAAATTTGCCGTTTTCATACAAAGAATAATAATATTCCGGCAATTTGGCTTCAAGCAATACACAATATAAGATATCAGGCTGAATTTCGTTATGTCTGTTAAGGGTTAATTCAAAATTGTTTATGGGAATAATTTTCTTATCAATGCCAAATGCAAAGCCTTTGGCAAGAGAGAGTCCCACACGTATTCCCGTAAATGAACCCGGACCTGTGGTCACCGCAATTGCATCTGCTGAACTTAATTCATGTTCAGTTGAAAGCTTTTCGAGGCAGTGAATTAGTCTATCCGGATTTTTGTTTAATGTATCTGCGGGATCGGTAAAATCAGAAGAATAATGAACCGATGTTTTATCACCTGTGATAGCTGCTGCAAAAGGCGCCTTTTCGGATGAGTTTATTAAGAGTAAGTTCAATTCACAGGCCTTTCGAGCTTTATCCAGCGGTGGGTTTCATCTTCAACAGTATGCGAGATATGAACTTTAATAGTTTCCGGCGGCAGGAGCCTTTCAATATGTTCAGGCCACTCAATAAACGCGATGCTATCATTGTTTAAATATTCTTCAAATCCTATTGCGAGAACTTCATCTTCAGACTTCATCCGGTAAAGATCAAAGTGATATATATATCTGAATTTTTGGGAGCTGTATTCATTTACAATAATAAAGGTGGGTGAGTTCACCATTTGCTTTACATCAAGACCCATGCAAATACCTTTTACCAGCCTTGTTTTTCCGCTGCCCAGATCGCCATATAAAGCAATTACATCCCCGCCTTTCAGCGAAGATGCAATTTGAACTCCAAGATTTATTGTTTCCGTTTCGTTTTTTGTGATTATAGCAAAATCTTTCAGCATTAATGGTGCTTCCTTACAATTCAATGTTTTGTGTCTTTGTAGTCGCAGCCTTCAGGCTGCGTTTTGTCCTTCAATTTCATCCAGATTGTATTCGGTTGAGCCTTTGTGCGGATATTCTTTCCAGTTATCAACTATTCCTGCTCTAACCGGATTATTCAATATGTAATATACCTGGTTTCTAATATCTTCATCATTCCTGATTATGTGGTCGTAAAAATCTTTCTGCCATTTATATTGACTTAAGTTTTTTGAAAGCCAAAATCCCGTTTTCTGCTTAAAACTTTTCATAAACAAAAGAGGATTAGACGAGCTTACCTTGCCATAAGTTACCAGATGAAGATGGTTAGACATAAATATGTATACATATGTGCCCAGATTAAATGCAGTCAATTCTTGTAACAGAATTTCTTCAAATCGCCTTATAACTCCGGGTTCTTTGAACAAATTCTTTTTATCGAAGATACAGCAGGTAAAAGCAACTGCAATTTCTCCTAAATAGAATTCTTTTTCAAGCCGATGTTTCTTTTCCAAATCTATGAATCTTCGTTAATAAAATAGCGCAGCCTGAAGGCTGCGACTACATTTAATTATTTAATCAATAACTATGAATATAAATTTTCAGTTTTATTCGGTTACGATTTTGGCTCCATTGTGATAACGGGCAATATCAATTCTTCCATTGATATTCCGCCATGCTGGAATGTATTCTTATAATGATGGAGATAATAATGGTAATCCGTCGGGTATACAAAATAAAAATCTTCTTTTGTTACCACGTAATTTACTATGCCGCCGCGTTTTGGTAATTTGTAATCCTGCGGGTTTCGGATAAATATCGCCTCGCGGTCATTAATTTTAACATTCCTGCCGTATTTGTAGCGCAGGTTTGTTGAAGTTTCCCTATCACCAAGTACTTTTGCGCCGCGCATACACCTAATGCTGCCGTGATCGGTTGTTACTATAATTTTAATATCCTTCTGAGTCGAAAGTATTTTGAACATGTTAAAAAGTGATGAATGCTCAAACCAGGACTGTGTTAATGAGCGGTAAGCTGATTCATCAGGCGCAATTTCCTTAAGCACGGCGCTATCTGAACGGTTGTGTGCCAGTATATCGACAAAATTCACAACGATTGCATTCAGGTGTGTATTGGAGAAGCTTGAAATTTTGTTTTCAATGCCTTTGCCGAACTCCGCATCCAGTATCTTTACATATCTTAATTCATTTCTCAGCTTAACTCTTTTCCTGTCAATCAGTTTTTGCAGGAATTCCTTCTCATAATTATTCTTGCTGTTCTCATCATCTTCGCCTTTTGCAAAAAGCTCCGGGTAATGTTTTTCAATATCACTCGGAAAGAGCCCGCTGAATATCGCGTTCCTTGCATAGGGAGTTGCAGAAGGTATCATACCATAATAAAATTCTTTTGATATCTTAAAATAATCATAAAGCATTTTTTCCATCAGCATCCACTGGTCAAGCCTTAAGCAATCAATAACAAAGAAGAAAACAGATTTATGAGTGCCAAGCTCAGGCAGAACATATTTTTCAACTATACCATTTGAAAATACGGGGCCATCTTTTTTCTCGTGTATCCACTCGACATAATTCCGCTCAAAGAAACGGCAAAACTCCGCATTGCATTCTTTTCTTGTAGCCAGGACAGTATCTTTTAAGCCAAGCTCGGGATGTTCGTCAAGCTCCATTTCCCATTGTGTTAAATCGCTGTTGATCTGTATCCAGTCGTTGTAATCCAGCGGCTCCATCATTGCCATGTTGATCTTGTTGAGCTCCTGGATGTAATCACGGGAAACTGTTTCACTTTTTATGCGCTTACCTTCAAGGAATTTTTTGCAGACAAGAAGTATCTGATTCGGGTTTACAGGTTTTAAGAGGTAATCTGATATCTTAGCGCCGATGGCATCTTCCATCAGTGTTTCGGTTTCATTCTTAGTAACCATTACGACAGGGACATTTGGCTGAACCTCTTTAATAGAGGCCAGAGTTTTGAGTCCGCCCATTCCCGCCATCATTTCATCAAGAAATATGAGGTCAAAATCTTTTTCTTTTACCATGTCAATAGCATCTTCGCCATTGGTGGCTTTTTCTACAAAATAGCCTTTATCTTCGAGAAAGAGGATATTTGAGCGTAAAAGCTCAATTTCATCATCAACCCAGAGGATCTTGTTCTTCAATTTTTCCATTAATTTTACACGTTTTGTTCAAAAATACGCCGCACGAAGGCTTAGGCGTTAAATAGTAAATTGATTTTCAATTAGGTTATGGCTATTTTTGAAATTACATTTGAGTTAAGCAATAATAAACGTATAATTATAGTATAAAAAGGACAAAAATTAGATGCCATTAAGACATAAATCAGCTCAGAAAAGAGCAAGGCAGACACCTAAGAAAACTGAATATAATAAACACTTTAAAGCTAAGATAAAATCCGCGTTAAAGAGTGTAGCCGGTGCTAAGAAGAAGGATGATGCTGAAAAAGAGCTGAAAAAAGCCGTTACAATTCTGGATAGAGCCGCAGTAAAAGGTATTATCCACAAAAATAACGCTGCTAACAAGAAATCAAAACTTACAAAAAGCGTTAATAAAATGAAGTAATCCAACTCATCCGATGACTTTGAGTCATCGGATGAGTGTAAAAAGTATAACTGAAAAAGGAGCTAATTAGCTCCTTTTTGTATTAGTTCTTCTAATTTTTCTTTGAACCAATAACCCAATATTAAATTTTTAGTGAGCTCTGAAATCTCATCAGAATCAAAATTGTGAGCTTCCAAATTTCCAAGTTTCAATTTAATTAGTTTTCTTATACCCTTAACAAATTTAAAATTTTCAGTTTTAATGATTTCAGAAACGCTTTTATTCTTTCTAAGGAAATGGTCAAATGAGTCGATCGCTGATAAAGTATTTTCCAGGTAAGTTAATTCATACAAACAACAGATCTTAAATTTGCTTACATTAATGTTTATCGTTACCGGTAATGAATCCTTTTGTGAAATTTGTTCCAAGCATTTCTTATATGATTTTTCCTTGAAATATAAACAGGCATAGGAATACTTTTTGATGTCCTCCTTGAATTCCTGGCTTACCTCCCCAGCATATTTAGAAATAAACCTTCGCAGTTCAATAGTTTTAGATAATGCTAATTTAAAATGTAAGGCTGATAAGTACTGAATAAGCAATATGGGCGATTGAACACTATAACTGAATACACCCTTACCCCAAACGTAATCTATTAGTTCATTTCCCTTTTGTAAATATAATTTATCGAATCTATACTTTCCAATACACCTGTTAAATAATAAGGAAAACAGACTAAATTGTTTGAAATGTGAAAGTTTATCGAATATTCTGATATATAAATCAATTGAATATAATATACTTTCATTATCATTTTCGTCTAATAATGATTTTAACAAATAATAGTTGACAAGCACAAGCTCTTTTGTTGCATAATTATCTTCCGGGCATTCTTTATCAAAAAGTATCGGGTCAAATGTTTTTACAAAATGCATGACCAAATCATAGCCCTTGTAAATAATATTGTAATTCCTATTGCTTACTCTGATCTTATTATGAAAACTTGATAGGGTTTCAAATATGTATGTGTAAATGTACAAGATGTTTTTTGATGAATATTTATAATCTTCATTTGGCTTATCCTGTTGTATAAAAATATCTGATAATAATTTGTTTGTTTCTAACCGCCTATAAACAAATTTTTCCTTATCATCATCATTATCAATTTTAGTTGAATTCTGAAGCAAAACTTTTAATGCTGACCCATAAAATTTTTTGTTTCGGTAAAGATCTGCAAGTAAAAGATTATAAGTATATTGAAATTTACCGCTTTCAAATTCATTGTATACCATAAACTTTTCTGCAAGACCGCACATCCTGGATATCATTGATCGCAGTGTAGATGTATTCCCTGTATTGAAATCAATACCGGGATAAAGCCTATTAAAAATTTTTTCTTCTGTCAGCTTTGGATTATCAAATGCAGGGTAATAATATTTTAAGGTTTTGTACAGAGGCAAATAATTTCTCCCGTTATTGAAAAAAGGCGAAGTAATGAATTTTTCAAATTCTTTCATATCTTCCTTTGAAAACGTTCTAAGAAGTGTTATTAACTTAGTTTTATACATTTTCCCCCCGGTTTTACTGCAACAACATATATACTTAGAAACCTTAAAAATACTCTAAAATCTTACTAAAAGCCATATATTTAAAGAATTATTGATATAATATTTATATAATCATGTCAATAAATATCAAAATCTCTCTTTGTCATGTGGGATAATTAATTTGTATGTTTGTGCACTTTTAAAGTGAATTTGAATTGAAGACAGAAATAATTGCCGAAGATAATGTATCTAAGAATATATCAATAAGTTAACTTCCTGTTTAAAACTCAGAATTTTATAATTTTTCATATTGAAAGGAAATAGCATGAAATTATATTCAGGGAAATTATTTTTTTTACTAATAATTTTTTTAAATTGTATAAGTTATTCACAATGGGAGCAAATTTCAAATGGAATGGGGAATCTAAATGTAAACACAATAATTTTCAGTGGAAACACAATTTTTGCGGGAACTGGAGTTTATTCAGGCGGACAGGGTGTTTATGCCTCTACAGATAATGGTAATAACTGGATACAAACTTCTTTAAATAACAGAAGCGTTAATTCTTTGTTAGTAAATGGTAATTTTATTTATGCCGGTACATTTCAGAGTTTACCTAATTCCGGTTTATATTTATCAACCAATAATGGTGTGAACTGGAGTGTATCTTCTAACCTTGGAGGAATTATGACTTTAGCTGCAAACGGTAATAATATCTTTGCAGGTATTTATGGCTTTGGCGGAATATATAAATCTACTGATAACGGCACAACATGGTCTCAAACATCTCTGGTTAACAGAAGCGTTATTGCATTAGCAGCAAATGGAAATTATATTTTTGCAAGCTGCAGCTCAGTCGGTCCATTTGGTGAGTATGGTATCTTTAAATCTACAGATAACGGTACTACATGGACGCTAACTTCAATTCCCCCGCACGGATACGATGCAATAGCCATAAATGGAAATAACATTTATGCCGGTGACGGCTGGCCAGGAACCGCCAATGGTGTATTCATATCCACTGATAATGGCACAAGCTGGACTCAAACTTCTTTAAATAACAGGGATATAAATTGGCTGGAAATAAGCGGAAATTATATCTTCGCTGCCACTAACCAATATGGAGTTTATGTATCAAGTGATAACGGGCAAAGTTGGACACAGCAGAATGATGGTCTTGGCAGTTTAGATGTAAGTTCAATTTGTATATTAAATAATTATGTATTCGCAGGTACAGGTAACAGTGTTTGGAGAAGACCAATTGGCCAGCTAACAGGTATGCAGCCATACTCCAATGAAGCACCAAATCAATTTTCACTTTCGCAAAATTATCC
>JBDTNV010000136.1:0-9007 GCA_039933555.1 Ignavibacteria bacterium | reverse complement strand
ATTAATGACTTATAGTTTGAATCAAGGACAAAGCTGGAATTCTTCTCCCTGTAATAATTTTCTGCGATATTTAATGCAGAAACTATAGCTACCGTAAAATCAGACTGGTTAGGAATATCATTTTGAACTTTATGCATTAATGTATCTACATATTGTGCACTTTTTTCAAGAAGTTCAACATCATCACCTTTTAGTGTGTAATGATTATTGAATATTTTGATCCTGATATCCTTAGTGTCCATTTGACCTATTTAAGTTTAAATTTTACCTTTGTTGTAAATCCCGACCATTTTGCTACATGAAACAATCAATAATTTTTAGCTCGTTTTTTTTAAAAAAAATTGCTGCTCTTTTTTGAATTTAGAAGCTAAAAATTATTATTTGATTTCTGTTCGAGATGTGTATCTAACCTAACCATAAGTTCTCTTATCCTTGATTTCAACTGCGCTTTATCTTCACCTGAGACTTTATTTTTTCTTTCGTCTAATAGCTTATTTTTGAAGTCTGTAATTTCCTTATCTTTAACCAAAAGCTCTGAATTCCGGTTCGAAACCTTTATTTCAGCTTCGCTTAATGAGTGTTCAAGTTCTTTAACCTTTTCTTTAAGCATATGGTTCTCATCTTTTGAAATGTTGTATTTTTCAACCAACACTTTCACTTTCGAGAACATTTTCTCAAGTTCGCTTTTTAGGCCGGAATCATTTACTTTTAGTATCGAATTATCCATTATTTTGGATTTTATTTAACTCTCTCTGAATCGAAATCATTTCCTTAATTCTGCTTTTAATTTCTTGCTCAGCTCATCTACTATCTTATCCTGCAGTACGTTAACCTCTTCATTTGTTAATGTCCTCTCACCTGAGCGATATTCAAGACTGTATGTATAGCTCTTTTTGCTATTCTCACCTTTTGGTTCAAATATATCATATAAAGATACCTTTTGCAACAACTTACCGGTATTTACCGAAAGTATTGTATTTACAATATCACCCTGTTTTATATTGGTATCAGCAATTATACACAGGTCACGTAAGACAGGCGGAAAATTAGAGAACGGTTTGAATTGAACTTTGTTGTTTAAAGTATCACTTAATGTTAAAATTGTATCTTTCATTAATATGGTACCTCGCATATAATCACAGGTCTTTCAATTCCTATTGAACTCAAAAATTTGGTATCAAAACTCAGTATCTTTGCAACTGTATTTTCCCGGTTCTTGAATTCTACCGAGTAATCTATTATCGGATTCTGAGCATTATAATCATATTTTTTAATATTTTCAACACTTAATTTTTCAAACAAACCTTCGATTTCAGAAATCATGTCAAAAATGCCATAATTTCGCTGTTTTTGGCTAAAGGTCTTTACGTCGAACTCCCCAGCTAAGGCAAGCATTAAACATTTACTTTCATAAATGTTGCCTTGTTCATCATTTTTAAAAGAGTTACCCGTTTCAAATAGTTTTAATGAATTATTAAAATTCTCAAAATTTAGCTTTATTACATCAAATAAGCCAACATATAAATTGCTGCGCAAAACATTCATTTTATCACTGGAAGGATTAATCAGTCTAATGTATGATTCATCAATTCGCTTTTGGAATTTTTCATCAACAAGAGTATTTGTTATGACCTCTTTAAATCCTCTGCCAACAATATACTTCCTGACATAATTTAACTTATCATATTCCTTCCCAGAAAAATCACGGGTATCCAGGTATATTGAGGAATACTCAGGAATTTTAATCTTATCATAACCATCTAATCTTATGACTTCTTCAATCAGGTCGATCTCCCTTTTCAGGTCTTCCCTGCGTGATTGAGGTATTTCAAATTCAGCATTCTCATCTTTGCCGCTGATAAAATTTATCCCAATACTCCCAAGCAATTCCTTTACAGTATCCAGGCTGTATTCAATTCCGGAAATTCTATTAAGATGTGATACTCTCAATGGAACCTGAAGCTTTTCAAGCCTTACAGGATATATATCAATAAAACCATTTATGACTTTCCCACCCGCTAGCTCTGCAATAAGCTCAGCGGCACGTTTAGCAGCCCACTCTGTTCTCTCTATATCAACACCACGTTCGAATCTATACGAGGAATCCGACTGGAGGCCAAGGAATTTTGAAGAAAGCCTTGTAGTAACAGGATCAAAGTTTGCGCTTTCAATGAAAACGTTTACGGTTTTATCGTTAATTTCAGAATTCTCTCCTCCCATAATTCCCGCCAGTGCTACAGGTTTTTCACCATCACAGATAAGCAGAATGTCATCACGTAGATTTCTTTCTTTGCCATCAAGGGTTTTGAATTTTTTTATGCTGCCTGCATTTTTAACAATTATTTTCTTTCCTGAAATTCTCTCATAATCAAAAGCATGCAGGGGCTGACCGCATTCCATCATTACATAATTAGTTATATCAACAACATTATTTATAGGCCTTAAACCTACGCCTGTTAAATATGATCTCAGCCACTCAGGTGATTCCTTAATTGTTATTCCTTCAACCATTGAACCGCAATACCTGAGGCAGCCTTTATTATTTTCTATCTCAATTGAAATTTTACCAAACAAGTCATTGCCGGTAAATAGTGATTTTATTTCCGGTTCCTTAACTTTATTTCCCGTTAACGCACCAAGCTCAAGAGCCACTCCTAAATGCGAAAGCAGATCTCCCCTGTTGGGTGTAATACCAATTTCGATGATAACATCATCTTGTTTTAAATACTTTGCAAATGGCGTACCAACCGGTAAGTCTGTTTCAAGAACCATAATACCTGAATGATCATCGCCAAGCTCAAGCTCTTTTGCAGAGCATATCATTCCTTCAGATACTTCTCCACGAAGTTTCGCTTTTTTTATCTCAAAGCCTCCGTTTGGTACAATTGCACCAACTAATGCTACACAAACTGTCTGTCCGGAATCAACATTCGGCGCACCGCAAACAATATTAAGTATTTCGCCCGTTCCGGCATCAACTTTACATACGCTTAATTTATCAGCATTAGGGTGTTTTTTTCGCTCCATAACCTTGCCAATAACAAAGTTTTTTAGTCTTTCTTCCTGATTTTCAACACTTTCAACTTCAATGCCAAGATCAATAAGTCCTTTTACTATATCATCTATAGGAAGTGCAATATCAATATAATTCCGTAACCAATTTAGTGAAATTTTCATATTTTGCCCCAAAGGAGGCTCCTTTGGAGCAAATATACCTAACGGCATTTTAAGTATAAAGGAATGAATTTGTGCAATATATCGGGTGATGAAAATTCATCGGATGACTACATCTGCAGCACGCTTTAAGTCATCCGATGAATTAGACTAAAAGATAAACGTTTCCTTAACCCTTTCAGAGCGTTTTAGATAGAATATTATAACAACTGCTATTACAAAGCTGAAAGCAAGCTTTTGCCACATTATAGCGGGGTCGCTTGCAAGATGGCCGAATAAGATATAAGATAACGCCTCAACAACGACTTCGAAAATTAAATATATAGTCATATATAAAGGAAAATTTTTGTTGCGCTTAAAGAAATAATAAAAGACTACAAACGCTAGGAATGTGAATACCAGGCTTGAGGCAAGTTCATAATACACAAATATGTTCAGAAGTGATGCATCGGTCTGAGGTTTTTCCTTAATTAAAGTATCCTTTTCACCAAGCAGCTTATAGAATAACTGAAGATTACCTACCCAGCTTATAGCATTAATAATTATAAAAACCTGGATCGCAATCAGCCAGCCTCCAAGCGTCCTAGTATTGATCTCTTTTTTTTCCATCTACAAAGATAAATAAATGCCAAATAAAAAAGGCATCTTAAATTAAGATGCCTTTGCTTTAAACAAATTAAGATTTCTCCTTTTTTTTGAGGAGTGGTTATTATTTGACCAGTATTCCCGCCAGCGGGATTTCAGATCAAGTAACTACGTTACTTGATCATCAACATTTTCTTTGTCTGGACAAAATCACCTGATATTATTTTATAATAATATGTACCGCTAGAGAGATCGGAAGCATTAAAATTAATCCTGTAGTTACCTGCGGTAAGCTCAGAGTTTAAAAGTGAATTTACTTCTCTTCCGAGTGCATCATAAACTGAAAGCTTAACAATTCCGGTTTTCGGAATTGAAAATTCAATCTGAGTATTCGGATTAAACGGATTCGGATAATTCTGTTTCAATTCAAACTTATTAGGTACTTCACTGGAGTTTGGGGTTATACCAACCATCAGTGTACCCTTTGATATACCGCCGTTTGTCCTAACCCCAAAATAGGTCAGGTTATCAGCTCTGTTCTTCGCGATATGCCTGTAATTACCCGCCGTCGCGGTATAGCTTGTTGACCAGGATACACCATTATTTGCAGTTATGTAAATATCTGTTGATTGCCTGACTACTACATATTGCAGACCAAATCCGGTAATGCCTGCCAGATTTGCTGTTCCGGGTAAAGCTGCAGGAGGATTAACCCATGTGGATCCCCCATTTGTTGTCAAAAGCAAGGCAGTGCCACCGGTAAAACCTGTTAACGGAGTGTTAAACCATATTGCATATGAATTAGCCTGGCCTGTTGTAGGCTGTGTAACCCAACTGGTAAGCGTTAAGCTTTTATATACCCTTGTATTATTTGTACCGAACCACACACCGGCAGTTACATCGAAGAAAAATGAGTTGTTCCATCCGGCATCCGAACCTGATTGAGGCAGGTAAAATGTAGATGAATCCCATGTCATCCCGCCTGTGGTTGTTCCCCATAATGACCATCTGCCGCCAACCGGGTCACCCATCATAAATCCTGCAAATGAATTTCCCATCTGAACCGAGTTTATGAAACCTCCGGTTTCTGTAAATACCTGTATCCAATTGGCTCCACCGTTTGAAGTTCGGAAGAGAAACGAAGATGTACCTGAACCTGCAACCAATGCAGTGACCGAGTCAATTGCATAAATACTGTGGAGGTCAAGTGTACCCGGAATTGGCGCCGCGTTTACACTGACCCAGGTTGCACCGCCGTTTGTAGTTCGCAGAACTCTGCCTGCATAACCGCAAACCCAAATATGATTTGAATTGACTATTGATATAGAAGTGAGCTGTGTAGTTACACCGCTTGTTTGCTCAACCCAGCTGATTGGCTGAGAATAAGCTGTAAAGACTGAAAGCAATAAAGCAATTAATAAAGATGAATATTTGGATTTCATATTTTTACCCCCTATGGCAAATATTGAACATTTAATTGTAAAATTAACAACAATATATTTTCATATGTGGGGTTTCGCAATACTGTTAAATAGTGATATAATGATTAAAGAAAGGGAACGCTTTTGAGCGTTCCTTATTTATTTTGCCTTCAATAAATACTTTGCTTTGGATTTTTACTTCACAATTACCATTTTCTTAACACTAACAAAATCATCGGCTGTTAATCTGTAGAAATAAACACCGCTCGCATATGGACTTGCATTCCATGATGCATTATAAACCCCGGGTTCCATTTTACTATTCACCAGAACGCTTACTTCCCTGCCGATAATATCATAAACGGATATCTTTACATTCGATGCTCTTGGAATATCAAATTTAATCTGTGTTTCGGGGTTAAACGGATTTGGGTAGTTCTGATACAGAGCAAATTTTTCAGGAATATTGGTATTAATGTTTGTTATGCCAATGATAACTCCCGGGCCACCGTTGAAACATTTTATCCTTCCGTCACGGCATACGGCAACAAATTCATTAAATGCATTGCCGTCAACACTGTTTAATGCGGCAACTCTATCTGCTCTTTGGTTAGTAGTTGTACCAAATTCATATGAAAATAAAATTGTCCCGTTTTTCCCGTTCAATACAAATACCTTTCCGGGCTGCTGGGTGCTGTATAGGACTTCTGCAGTTGTATCACCTGAAATATCACCGAGTACACCGGCATCACGAATATATGAAGCGCCTAATGACTGAACCCATTGCTGTGTTCCGGTTTTGGAATCAACCCTGAAGGCAGTTTGCGGACCCGAGCATGTAATATCTTTAAAGCCATTTTGATCAAGATCATCAAGCATTTCGACCGTACCATTATTGCTTGAACCCATATTAAAAATCCATGATTGTGTACCGGTACTTCCTGATAAAGCAACAACAGCCCCGTTGAATCCATACAGGCCAACAATATCACTATTACCATCAGCATTTATATCCGGCACTTCCCTCAAGCTCCACACGGCATTCAGTGAACCTGCTATGGGATAGTTCCATGCGTTAGCCCCGGAGTTATTGAATCCATTTACACCATACGGACCGCCGTTTGAGTTGTAAGCAATTGCGCCCCCTATTGTTGTTGAAGTAACATCGTATGTAAATTCTGAATTCTGCTGGTAGGTCCATAACACCTGCCCATTTACTGCATTCAGGCAAATTGCTGAGTGTCTACCGGGGTTTGTTGCTCCCTCGCCGCTTGCAGAGATCAAAACGTCTTTTCTTCCATCACCATTAAAATCACGGTCAACTCTTATTCCATTTATATCGCCATCATAATTTGTATTAGGACCTGCATAATCCCAAATTAACTTTCCCGTACTTCCGGACAAAATATATACTTCTTCATTTCCTCCGCCGCATCCAATTGCCACTTCTTTCACCCCATCGCCGTTTAAGTCATCCATTATCTGCATCGCATCTTCCCAGTCAACCGAACCTGTATTATTTGTTCCGTTGTTGGAATTAAATTTCCATAGAGTATCAGCCGTACCCGATGAATTACCATTATAACATATTGTCCAGTAATTCTCAGTAGCAACAATCATATCTGCAATACCATCACCGTTTACGTCGGGAATCTGCTTTAAGCTCTTTGGCTGGAAATCGTCTGAAGAAGTAAGAGGATTATCAGGTATAGTACTTTCCCACACAATATTTCCCAATACAGGGGCAAAATCTGCGCCGGTTCCGGTTAATGATATTTTTGCGGATGAATTATTCACTGCGTTAGTTGAAAAAATTGCCGAATCATTAAATGTACCCGGGGCATTCGGGTTGAACCATATTCTGAATGTTCGAGTCCGCTGGGTATCAATAGTAATCGGGAATCTTGCGTTGGTTGTATCAAACCTAAATCTGGAAGAAGCGAATGAACATGCATTTAAAACCAATGGCTGTGTGCCCTGGTTAGTAACATTAAAAGTAAATCCTGTTAAAGAATTTGTTCTACGGTTATTAAAATTAAAACTTGATTGTGAAATACCTATGTAGGGACCCGTGAACACCCCTTTGCCTGTTAGCGTAACAGTCTTTGTTGGGTTGGCAAGATCGTTACTGATTATTCTGAGCTCGCCGGAAGTTGTATCATAAACCAATGGAGTGAAACCAACTGAATAATTTTTTGACAAACCTGGCTGGATAGTATCAGGTACAATATTAGGAGAAATCGAAAACCTTGGATTAGTCATAGTAAAACTGCTGATAATTAGTTTCCCTGAACCAATATTATTTATTGTGAGGTTTTGACTTCCGGTAGAGCCAATCGTTACATTTCCAAATCCAATGCTTGAAGTATTTGTAGTAATAGTGGGGCTCCCCTGTCCATTCAGTATATATTTATATAATGTTCTGAACTGGTTGATATTATTGCCAACCCTATAAGCCATTAGCCAAAGGCTCCCGCCATCCCAATACAAACCCCTTGGATCGCAGTCACCATCAGGATCCGGAGCCGAAAATGAAAATATCGTATCACCAACTGATTTACGGTAAGCATAAATTCTCTCAGCATCTCCCTGGAAATTATCAGTCACATATAGTATAGTATCACCTTTTACTGTAATCCCCTGTACTTGTTTACCGCGCAATGGAATTGAATCAACAATATTTTTTGTTGTCAGGTCAAATTTGTAAGCATATGCAAAAGGGTAAGCGGCAAAATCAGGGTAATAAATTGCAGCCCACAGGAAATTAGTACCATCCATTGCTATCCCCCCAATACCTATAGTACTGTTTCCGTATAATGAAGTAATTCTGATAGTATCAACAGGATTACCGCTTTGGTTTACCTTAATTATTCTTGAAGTTGTCCCGGAAGCATTTCTTGCGATCCAGAAACCTGATCCGTCGTAAGCCAGCCCATTGTTGAAATTAAATACCGTTGCAAGGCTATCTCTGATTACTCCGGTTTTTGAGACCGTATAGATCTTACCGTTATTGCTTGAACCAATCCTTAAAGTATCATTAATTTGGGTTATCCCCCAGAAGCCATTATAAGCCGTGGTACCAGGAAATGAATAAGTTGATACAAGGGTTTGCGAATTATTCCCTTTTGGGATTATTAAAAGAATAAATAATATCAAAGTAAATTGCTTAACCATAGCAAGCTCCGTTTAATGTTGTGAGTAAACCATAATCAGAATTAAAATAATGAAATTAAATGGAAATAAATTAGACCTTACGGATATGAAAAAGCCCCGCAAGATAACTTACGGGGCTTTTATATATAGATTAAATAACCTAAATCTTAACTATTGACCTTCTTTTTTCGGTTCTTTTCTTATTTCTTTTGAAGGCGCAATTTTTTCGATATTCACTTCATTGTTTCCGCTGTTTTCAGGATCATTGCTTCTTTTGTAGTTCCTGTATTCAACATTGCTGCTGTTGGTTTTGGGAGCTGAATATTTTCTCTTATAACCGTTCTTTTTCTTAGATGAATATCTTTTCTTCTTTGAAGATTTTTTCTTGCCGGTATATTTCTTTTTCCCGGTTAACTTCTTTTTACCGGAATATTTCTTTTTACCGCCCGAATATTTCTTCTTGGAGCCTTTTTTCTTCTTAAGATTTTTCTTTAAAGATTTTTTGGTCTTTTTGGAAAATTTCTTTTTGGGCTTCTTTTTTGTTGATTCGGTATTACCGGTTTGCTTGCTTTCAGCAGAAAATCCAACTACAGGCAGACTGGCGATACCAAAGGTTAAAACCATAGCCCATACGAGAAATGTTCTTTTGGTCATTTAATACCCCCCTTTCAGGT
>JBDTNV010000135.1:0-9022 GCA_039933555.1 Ignavibacteria bacterium | reverse complement strand
TGAATAAAATGAATAAATTCAAAATGTACGGAATTCTATTAGTAATTGCTATTTTAGCATTTTCGAGTTCAAACTGCAATAAATCGAACAAAACTCTTGTAGATATAGGCAGCGATAAAATAACTCTAGGTGAATTTGAAAAGCAGTATCTGAAGACCGTTGGTAACCTGGATTCTGCTAAAAATAAATCAATAGACGAGAAAAAGACTTTCCTGAATTTATACATCAACTTCAGGCTTAAAGTAAAAGATGCCAGGGAAAGAGGATTGTTGAATAACCCTGATATTCAGAAAGATATCGAAGAATATAAAAGAAATTTCGGGCCCACTTACCTTGTTGATAAGGAAATTGTAGAATCACAGGTAAAAGAGCTCTATGATAAAAGAAAAGACGAAGTAAGGGCATCACATATATTAATAAACCTTCCTGAAAACGCTGCTCCGGCCGATTCAATTGCAGCATACCAGAAGGCTGATTCAGTTATCGCAAGGCTTGAAAAAGGCGAAGATTTCGGCGAGGTTGCCCAGTTGTATTCTAATGATAGAACTGTGAAGCAGAACCGCGGCGATCTATACTACTTTACTGCCGGTATGACCGTTCCTGAATTTGAAGATGCGGTTTATAATATGAAAGTCGGTGAGTTCACAAAGAAGCCTGTTAGAACAATGTTCGGACTGCACATAATAAAGCTGACCGATAAGAAACCGAGAATTGAATCAGTAAAAATATCACATATAC
Source organism: Ignavibacteria bacterium (assembly GCA_039933555.1). Lineage (GTDB taxonomy): Bacteria > Bacteroidota > Ignavibacteria > Tepidaquicellales > OLB5 > OLB5. The sequence goes on along the minus strand of JBDTNV010000135.1, from coordinate 8,284 downwards.
TTATACAGGATAAAAGAGATTCAATTGGTAATGTTATAGATTCCATTGGTACTTACCAGAGAGCACTTGATGTATATAACAAAGCAAAGAACGGCGAGAGCTTTGAAGGACTTGTTCAGCAGTACACAGAAGATGTTGGCTCAAAAGCGCAGAACGGCGATCTTGGCAACGTTGAAAGAAGAAGGCTTGCGCAGCCAATTGATTCAGCAGCATTTACAATGAATGTAAACGATATCGTAGGACCTATCAGATCACCATATGGCTGGCATATTGTAAAGAAATTCGGCGAGAAAAAAGTAGGCTCATACGAAAAGGAATTTGAGAATATTAAGAATGAATATAAGAAGACCAAAAAATATAAAGATGATTATGCAAAATTTGTTGAAACATTAAAGGGAAAATACAGTTATAAAACATTAGATGATGGTATAAGCTTCCTCAGGTCCAAATTTGATACTGTTAAGACTGTTTCAGACTATAACATGGATAGCTTATTCAGTCCCCAGGATAAAGAAAGAGTTATTGCAACCTATGACGGCGGGCAGGTAAAAGTTATTGACCTCATCAATCATCTTAATATTAACAGAGATTTCTCAAGAATGGCTTTAACAACTGAAACTATATCTGCCATCATCAAATCATCATCAGAAAGCCCGATACTTAACAAGAAGGCCAAAGAATCAAATATCGAAAAAGATGATGAATATATCGCAAGCATTACAGATTACGAGAACGGGCTGCTTGTCTTCAGGATTGACCAGGATGAATTGTGGAGCAAAGTGAAGATAAATGAGACAGATATCACAACGTATTATGATGCGAACAAGTCCAAATATACCAAGGCTGACTCCACGGGTAAACAGGTAGGCAAGACAATTGAAGAAGCAAAACCTGAAATTTCTAATGAGCTTCAGCAGTTAAAGTATAAAGATACAGAAAAAGCCTATTTAGACGGCCTAAGACAGAAATATCCTATAGTTATACACGAGGAAATTCTTGCAGAGGCGTTTAAAGATTAAAAAGATTTCGGATTTCGGTTTGTTGATTTCGGATTAATAAAATAAAACGTATTTTAATAAAGAATATTGAAGAAGATAAAAATAATTTTCGCCGCTCTTAGCCTCCTCATCTTAGCATCAAACAGCCTTTACTCACAGGGCGAGGGTGATAAGATAATTGCAATTGTTGGCAACGATGTTGTATTGCAGTCTGACCTGAACTTCCAGCTTTACACCTATATGAATCAGAATAACATATCTGAAGTATCAAACGATATGGTTCAGCAGGTTTTCCAAAGCCTTATAACAGAAAAGCTTATGCTTGCAAAAGCAGAGCAGGATAGTATTTTCATATCCTCTGATGAAATTAATAAGCAGGTAGAAGGCAGGATAAGGGATATGGTATCGCAGTTTGGCTCAGAAAAGAACGTAGAAGAAGCATACGGGCTTACGATACCAAAGATAAAGAACCTCCTTAAAGACCAGACTGAAAGGAACATGAAAATTACCCGTGTTAAACAGGCAAAATTCGGGTACGGGATAAATGCTACTAAACCTGAGGTCATAAAGTTTTACAATGACTACAAAGATTCCCTGCCGCAGGTGCCTGAGACGTATGAATTATACCAGATAGTAAGAATACCTAAAATAACGGAAGATGCGAAATTCATAGCGAAAGAAAAAGCCGAGAAGCTTCTGGACAGCGTTAAAACAGGAATGGATTTTTCTGAATTAGCTAAGAAATATTCAGATGATTCGCTCTCCGCGCTGCAGGGCGGAAGCCTTGGTAAATCCAAAAAGGGTTCCTTTGTAAAGGAATTTGAAGACGCGGCATTTCTGCTTAAGCCTGGCGAAGTTTCCGGAATAGTGGAAACGGAATTCGGTTACCACATAATTAAGCTCAATGATAAAACAGGTGATTTCATAACCGCGCAGCATATTCTTGTAAAATTCCCTCGGCTTGATGCCGCGGATTTCACTGAAATAAATTTCCTAAAGGATCTTAAAGAAAAGATAAAATCAGGACAGTTGACTTTCAAGGAAGCCGTTTTGCTGCACTCCCAGGAACCAAAAGCCTCCATTGATAGCGGTTATATAGGCAAGCTGAGTGTGACAAATCTCAACCCGCTTGAACTTGCTTCATTGAAGGATCTTGCAATCGGAGAAATGTCTGACCCTGTGAAAGTAGGCGATGACAGATATTACGGTTACTATATGTATCTTGTTAAAGACAGGATCCCTGAACATTCCGCTACGCTTGAAGGCGATTATGTGCTTATTGAGCAGTATGCGCAGAAGTTCAAGGAGCAAAAGCTTATGGGCGAGTGGCTTGAAGATCTTAAGAAAACCATTTACCTCGAAATAAAACTCTGAATTTAAACTCTGAATTTAAAAGGCAGTAACTTTAAATCTTGCTGCCTTTTTACAATTTAAACTTTAACAATGCCGGGATTTTCTTCAAGTTACTCTCCCCTGTTCCTAGCTCTCTTCTTAATAATTGCGGTCGCAGTATCATATTTTTTTTACAAAAATACCGCAATTGAAAAGAACAAAAAAATACTCTTAATTATTATAAAATCACTCGCAATTTTCTTTCTGCTTGCCCTGTTTATAGAGCCTGTGTTTTCATATCTCACGGGCAACAACAGCAGTAAAAGGGATATAGTTTTAATAGATAATTCACGTAGCAATTTATACGGGAATAAATCGGGAGAAATTACTGCGGTAATAAAAGAAGCCGGCATTCAGAACAATGAAGATAACATTTTCACCTTTTCAAACAATACTCTGCAGGCTAAAAATACTGATTCAATAATTTACAACGGCTTTAGTACTGATCTTGTTACATCACTCAGAACAATAAAAGAAAATATCCCTGATGGCTCATATAACTCAATAGCCATAATTACAGATGGCATTTTCAATGAAGGCGGTAATCCAATATATGAAGCCGGAAAGTTTTCGACACCGTTCATAGTCATTGCAATCGGCGATACTGCTGTGCAAAAAGATGTTATTGTAAAGAACACTGCTCATAACGAAAAGGCTTTTACAGGCACAGCGACTAAGATAAAAGCCTACATTACTGTAAACAAAGTCAGTTCAAATAATGTAAACATAAAGCTCATAAGAGAAGGTGTTGAGATAAAATCACAGATAATTAATATTCAGCCCGGCATAAACAATTATGAAGCGGAATTTGAAGTAACTGAATCCGAGCCCGGCAAGGTTAAGTATAGGGTATCAGCTGAAAATACTCCTGATGAGCTGACTTATAAAAATAACAATTCTGACTTTTACATTACCTTCATTGATAACAAGGTTAATATACTGGTGATATCAGGCGGCCCCGGTTACGATAACGAATTTACAGGTTCAGTTTTAAAGAGAATTGGCAATTACAATATTACTTACAGAACACAAAAATCAGCCGGTGAATTTTACGAAGGCGGGATAGATTATAAAATGTTTGGTGAGCTTTCAACAGTATTTTTGCTCAACTACCCTACTAATGTAACTTCATCGGCAATTATAAGTGATATAACAAACAGCGTTAAGCAATTTAATGTACCTGTGATATTTTTTGCCGGCAAGAACACAGATTACCAAAAACTGAATTCTTTTGAAGATTTTATACCGTTTAATATTTCACGTCCTAATTCAGGTGAATCGCTCTTCAGGCTGCAGCCTGTTAATATAGATGGAAACAATCTTGGCAAGGTAACCGGACTTGGTTCAACAAACGAGATATTCAGGAATGTATCAGGCATTATGCCAAAACCGGGAAGCGTAACTATTGCAACCGATAAAGCATCAGGTGAACCGGTAATGATTAACAGGATATCTGGTAATTACCGTTCAACGGCATTCTTAGGTTATGGCCTTTGGAGATGGAAGCTGAATCCGGGTACAAATGCAGAAAAGACACTCGAGGCAATGCTGCTTGAGGTTATCAATATGACATTACAAAAGGAAAAAAGAACAAAGATAAGAGTGTATCCGCAGACCGATATTTTTGACTATACCCAGCCTGTAAAAATATACGCCGAAGTATTTGATGAAAATTACCTGCCTACAAGGAACGCAAAAGTAACCGGAAGAGTCCTGAGGAAAGATGGCAGTAATGCGGGAGAGCTTAAATTCACTGCCGAAGAGAATAAATTTTCTGCAATTCTCACCCCGCTTGCAGCAGCTGATTATTACATTGAGTGCGATGCTGAGCTTAACGGCAGCTATTATGCCAGGGATAATTCCCGGTTCACTTCTGATACCGTGAATACTGAATACCTGGAGACCAAAACAAATACTGATGTATTGAGGGAGTTAGCGTCTAAGTCCGGCGGTGATTTCCTTGTAAAGGACAGCATTGGGAATTATTCAAAATTCCTTGATAAATACAAAAATTTGCCAGGCAATGAAACAATTAACCAAAAATATCTGCGATTTGACCTTTGGGGCAATAAGTATTATTTAATGCTGGTTATACTGCTCTTTTCAATTGAATGGGTGCTGAGAAAGAGGAACAATATTCCCTAACCTGGTAGATAAATGCGGCGATAAAAATCATATACCATAATAAATTCACTTTTTAATTTATTGTTTATATTTATATTTGTATAACAAGCTTTTATTATTATAAGGAGATATTAAACTATGACTTGGGTAATTACCAAATTGTGTCTTGACTGCAAAGATACCGAATGTGCAGAAGTCTGCCCTGTCGATTGTATTTATGAGTTAACGGCAGATGACGAAAATTTTTCAAAGAACATGCTTTACATCCACCCTGCTGAATGTATAGATTGCGCAGCATGCGAACCGGCTTGTCCTTGGCAGGCTATTTATGAAGATTCACAGGTACCTGCATTATTCAAAGATGATATTGAATTAAATGCAAAAATATTCGAAGTACACCCGCCTGAAGATTTTACCACTGAACCCGTTCCATTAAAGAAGAATCCAACACCGGAAGATATCTCAGCTAACAAAGCTAAATGGGGTTTTGCATAATTAAGATTTGGATTAACGAAAAAGCCGGCTATATATATAGCCGGCTTTTTTATATAGTGAAATTCTACATCCCCTATTAAAAATGTTAACATTAACTTGATATCACTTCTTCAAACTTGCTGCAGAATAATTCAATTTCAGCTTTTGTGATTACGTATGGTGGCAAAAGCCTTATGACATTTTCGTTGGTACAATTGACAAGAACATTTCGTTTCATTAGCTCATCAACAACTGGCTGCCCTGAGGCGATTAGTTCAATACCAATCATCAATCCCATGCCGCGAACTTCTCTAATTGTACCGGGATATTTTTCCGCAATTGCAATCAGCTTACTTTTTAAGAGTGCGCCTAAGGTTTCATTTGATTTCATTAATCCCTGTTCAAGTTCTTCCATTACTATAATTCCAGATGCTGCTGCTACCGGGTTGCCGCCGAAAGTGGAGCCATGCTCGCCATAAGTAAATACATTTTCAACTCGCTTATTGCCTGCAATTGCGCCAAGCGGCAATCCACCGCCGATTCCCTTTGCCATTACGATAATATCTGCAACAAGACCAAACTGTGTGAATGCATTAAATGAACCTGTTCTGCCGGCACCCGATTGTATCTCGTCGGCGGCAATAATGAAGCCATATTTCTCTTTTAGTTCATTTAGCTTAGCAATAAACTCTTTGGTTGCAGGATTTATGCCGCCTTCTCCCTGCAGGCACTCAATAAATACTCCGGCGGTTTTATTATTAATGTTCTTTTCAAGTTCACTAATTGAATTAAATTCCAAATGTATAACATCCGGTAATAGTGGCTGGAACTGCTCACGGTATTTTTTGCGGGCTGTAAGTGAAAGCGCTCCCATTGTTCGCCCGTGGAATGAACCTGTAAAAGAAACAAGCGTGGTTTTTTCAGAACCCAGGAAATATTTCCTAATCAGTTTAATTGCTGCTTCTATTGATTCAGTACCGGAATTCGAGAAAAATACCTTTTCAAATCCCGAAAGCTTTTTTATCTTCTCTGCCAGCGCAATTTGCTTTTCCTGGTAGAAGAAATTTGAGATATGGATATATTTATCAACTTGCGCTTTGATGGCATTATTCATTTTGCTGTGATTGTAGCCAAGTATATTCACGGCAAGTCCCCCGAACATATCGAGTATTTTCTCACCCTTATTTGTAAATAAATAGCAGCATTCACCTTTTTCAATTACTATTTGGAGGCGCTTATATGTATGGAAGAAATCATTTTCCTCCTGGGTCTTCAGCTCGTTAATATCCATTACAATCTCTTCAATATCTTATTGAATGCCTTTATGTTTTTGTTTAATTCTGAAGTGTTGGAATTATTCTTGATAATAAAATCAGCGCGTTTTGCTTTTTCCTTCTCATCTATCTGCAGTTTCATGAGATTTAGAATATCTTTTCTTTTAACCTCATCCCTTTTCAGGATTCTCTTGACCCTTGTTTCTTTATTCGCATAGATCAATACAACATAATCCATCCTCTTATAGCTGCCTGACTCGAACATAATCGCCGCCTCAAACAGTATTATCCTGTCCTTTGTCTTCTTTACAAGCCTGTCCATTTCACTGAATACAAAAGGGTGAACAATGCTGTTCACCCTTGAAAGATTTTTTTTACTTTTGAAGATTATTTTCCTTGAATTAGCACGGGAAAGTTTACCGTTTTCATCCAGGATACCATTACCAAATACCTTTACAAGTTTTTTTAAAAGCAGCTTATTTGTTCGATACAGCTCTCTTGCAATTTTATCTGCGTAAATTACCTTATAGCCCAGCTTTTCAAAATACATTGAGGCAAGGCTCTTGCCTGAACCTATCCCGCCGGTAATACCTATCTTAAGCTTTTTCGCAGGCATTGGGTCTCAATTACTTAGCGTAAGCTACTGAGCGTCTTTCCCTGATAACAGTAACCTTTATTTGCCCGGGATACTCCATCTCGTCCTGGATTTTGGTCGCTATATCAACAGAAAGCTGGTCTGCAAGCGCGTCACTGACCCTGTCATGCTCAACAATAACCCTTACTTCTCTTCCTGCCTGTATAGCATATGTTCTGCCAACGCCCTCAAATGACTTGGCAACTTCCTCAAGCTTCTGGAGGCGTTTTACATAGCCTTCCACTGATTCACGCCTTGCTCCGGGTCTTGCCCCGCTTATAGCATCGCATGACTGAACAATAACCGCAATCGGTGTTTCCATTTCCATATCTTCATGATGCGCGCCGATAGCGTTGCATATAACAGGATGCTCTTTGTATTTTTTGGCAAGCTCATATCCCAGAATAGCATGCGGTCCTTCAACATCCCTATCAATGACTTTACCAATATCGTGAAGCAAACCGGCACGTTTAGCCATTACAGGATCAAGTCCTAATTCAACAGCCATTATCCCGCATAGATGAGCTACTTCTATACTGTGCTGGAGCAGGTTCTGACCGTAACTTGTACGGTACTTCATTCTGCCAACATATCTTATCATTTCAGGATGCAAACCATGTAAGCCGCACTCAATAATTGAATTTTCGCCGACCCGGATGATTTCTTCTTCCAGCTCTTTGCGTACTTTTTCAACAACTTCTTCAATTCTTGTGGGATGAATACGTCCGTCAGAAATAAGCCTTTCCATAGAGATCTTTGCAACTTCCCTTCTGAATGGATCAAACCCTGAAATTGTGATAGCCTCAGGTGTATCATCTACAATTACATCAACACCCGTAGCAGCTTCAAAAGCCCTTACATTTCTTCCTTCTTTACCGATAATACGTCCTTTTAACTCATCACTTTGAATATTCAGTACACTAACAGTGGTTTCGACAGAATGGTCTGCCGCGCTTCGCTGTATAGCCTGTACAATAAGATTTCTAGCAAGTTTTTTTGCTTCGAGCTTCATCTCATCCCGAATTTCCTTGAGCTTGGTAGCTGCCTGCATTTTTGTTTCTTCGATAAGGTTATTCAGAAGCAGGGTCTTGGCTTCTTCCTGGGTAAGACCGGAAATGTTCTCGAGCTTGTTATTTTGCTCTAAGATGAGACCATCAAGTTTGGTTTCTTTTTCAGAAACCGTATTCAGCTTATTTGTAAAATCCGCTTCAAGTTTATTGATTGTTTTTTCCTTTTTTGCGTATTCATCAATTCTTTTACTCAGGGCTTCTTCTTTATCCTGAAGCTGTTTTTCAAAAGATTTTTGCTTGTTCTTTTTGTTCTGGTAATCAGCATCAAATTCCTGTTTCTTTTTATACCATTCATCGCGTACTTCAAGCAGTTTTTCT
>JBDTNV010000134.1:0-9059 GCA_039933555.1 Ignavibacteria bacterium | reverse complement strand
ACATTTTCTTGAAAAATATAATAATATTTATCAATGGAAAATAACAACGATAACGGCAAGTGTCCGGTGACAGGAGCCGGAGCAAAGTTTAATGTTGGCGCACTTGGAAGAAAAAACAGCGACTGGTGGCCCAACAGTTTAAACTTAAATATTCTCCGTCAAAACTCATCACTTTCAGACCCGATGGGAGAAGAGTTCGATTACGCAAAAGCGTTCAAAAGCCTTGATTACCAGGCGATTAAAAAGGATCTAAAAGATCTTATGACCGATTCACAGGACTGGTGGCCGGCAGATTTTGGTCATTACGGACCTTTATTTATACGTATGGCATGGCACTCAGCAGGCACATACCGCACAGGTGATGGCCGGGGAGGAGCCGGCTCAGGGCAGCAGCGTTTCGCTCCATTAAACAGCTGGCCCGATAATGCAAATCTTGACAAGGCGCGCAGACTGCTTTGGCCAATAAAACAGAAGTATGGCAAAAAAATATCCTGGGCTGACTTGATGGTGTTAGTAGGAAACGTTGCGCTGGAATCAATGGGCTTTAAAACATTTGGATTTGCTGGCGGAAGAAAAGACGTTTGGGAACCTGAAGAAAATGTATATTGGGGTAATGAAGAAAAATGGCTTGAAGCAGATAAACGATATTCAGGCGAGCGTGACCTCGATAATCCCCTTGCGGCGGTACAGATGGGTTTGATATATGTAAACCCCGAAGGTCCGGGCGGTAACCCGGATCCTATTGCTGCTGCAAAAGATATCCGCGAAACATTCGCGCGCATGGCTATGAATGATGAAGAAACCGTAGCGTTAATTGCAGGCGGTCATACGTTTGGCAAAACCCACGGCGCAGGTGATGCGGCTAATGTTGGAGTTGAACCCGAAGGCGGCGATATTACCGAGCAGGGTTTAGGATGGATGAGTAAATTTAATTCAGGTAAAGCTCACGATACTATTACAAGCGGACTTGAAGTTACATGGACATCAACCCCGACAAAATGGAGCAACAATTTCTTCTGGAATTTGTTTGGATATGATTGGGAGCTTACAAAGAGTCCCGCCGGCGCCAAGCAGTGGACACCAAAAAATGGCGCAGGAGCTAATACTATCCCCGATGCATTTGATAAGAACAAAAAACACGCTCCAACAATGCTTACAACAGATCTTGCTTTAAGGTTTGACCCGGCATATGAAAAAATATCCAGGCGATTCTTTGAAAATCCCGATGAGTTTGCAGAAGCTTTTGCAAAAGCGTGGTTCAAGCTAACCCACCGTGATATGGGCCCGAAGGCTCGATATTTGGGCCCCGAAGTACCCAAGGAAGATTTGATATGGCAAGACCCGATTCCCGCAGCCAATCATAAGCTTATTGATGATAGAGATGCAGAATCACTAAAAGAAAAGGTACTTGCTTCGGGACTTACTATTTCAGAACTGGTTTCTACCGCATGGGCATCAGCCTCAACTTTTCGCGGTTCAGATAAGCGCGGCGGTGCAAACGGCGCGCGTATACGCTTGACGCCGCAAAAAGACTGGGAAGTAAATAATCCGGCTCAGCTTAATAAAGTTCTGGGTACTCTTGAAGAGATTCAGAATGAATTTAACAGCGCGCAGAGAAAAGATAAAAAGGTTTCACTTGCAGATCTTATTGTGCTTGCAGGCAATGCAGCTGTTGAAAAAGCTGCAGGCGATACAGGCTTTAAAGTTAAGGTTCCCTTTAAACCCGGCAGAATGGATGCATCACAGGAACAGACTGATGTTGAATCATTTGAAGTACTTGAACCAATTGCCGATGGCTTCAGGAATTATTGTAAAACCAAATTCACAATCCCGACAGAAGCGCTTTTGATCGATAAGGCTGATCTCCTGAAACTAACCGCTCCTGAAATGACAGTTCTTGTTGGCGGTATGAGGGCAATGGGAGCTAATTATGATAATTCAGCAAATGGTGTATTTACAAACAATCCCGGTAAGCTTACAAATGATTTCTTTGTGAACCTGCTTGATATGAATACAACATGGAAAGCTCTTGACGACAGCAAGGAATTATTTGAAGGCAGTGACCGCAAATCAGGTGAGCGCAAATGGACTGCAACTCGCGCAGATCTTATTTTCGGCTCAAATTCAGAGCTAAGAGCAATTGCTGAGGTTTACGGATGCCAAGACGCGAAAGAAAAATTCGTTAACGACTTCGCAGCCTCATGGGTAAAGGTAATGAACAATGACAGGTTTGATGTGAAGTAGAACAGTAATTTAGTATTTTAAAAAGGCACCTGGATGAGAATTCAAGTGCCTTTTTTGTAGATGGGACTTTCACATCAGTGACTACAAAACAATTTTCCCAATGCGTATATTTGAAACTGTTTATTTGTAATAAAATTGACCAGGAAAATAAGCAAATGAAAGCACAATGCAAAACCGTTAAGGAAATATTATCAAACCTGCCTGCAGAGAGGCTTGAACCTTTTAACAAACTTCATGATACCATTGTTAAAAACCTGCCGAAAGGATTTGAGCCAGGTATTAGTTACGGCGGACTGGGTTATGTGGTTCCTCATAAACTCTACCCCGCAGGTTACCATTGCAAACCTGAAGAGCCATTACCATTTGCAGGTATTGCCTCACAAAAAGGATCGATTAATTTTTACCATATGGGGATCTATGCTGATCCAAAATTATTAAAATGGTTTGTAAACGAATATCCTAAACACAGCAAACAAAAACTGGATATGGGTAAAAGTTGCGTGCGCTTTAAGAAGTTTGATGATATCCCTTATAAACTCATTGCTGAATTAATGAAAAAGATGAGCGCTGAAGAATGGATTGAAATGTATGAAAAGCATCTTACCCCTAAGTCAAAGAAAAAGTAATAATTATTTGGAGCGAAGCAACTAAATACCAGCTTGAAATTCAATAGGCATTCGTAAGAGATTTTGGGTGCCTTTTTTATTTCCATTTTATTAATGTAAATTTGTTGGCATTAATACGATTTACATAATTTTGCATTTATATTATTATCAAATTATAAAATTCATGAAGATTTCAATATGGGTAAATTAGCAGAGATAAAAACCAAAGAAACCAGCTCAAGCGTTGACGATTTTATCAATTCTTTAAAAAGTGACCAGCAGAAGAAAGACAGCCTGATCTTGCTGAAGCTGATGAAAAAGGCATCGAAGGAAAAACCTAAAATGTGGGGAAGCCAAATGATCGGTTTCGGGAAAAAAGTATATAAAAGTCCTGCCTCGGGCCGTGAAGTTGAATGGTTTAAAATTGGGTTTTCACCGCGAAAGGCAAACTTTTCTCTAAACCTGGTATTGGACATAAAGAAATATAGCGCAGAGTTTAAAAAACTTGGTAAACATAAGTCAGGTGTTGGTTGTCTTTATATAAACAAACTCGATGACGTGGATTTAAAGGTCCTGGAAAAAATTATTGTTATCTCAGCAAAAGCTAAGTAATAGCATTTATTATAACATGTATGGCGAGAGCTAAATTTTCCGAAAAAATTATCATAAACTCCAGCCAGGAATTTATTTTTGACTATACCCAGAATTATGCTAACAGGCTCAAATGGGATACATTCCTGAGGAAAGCCGAACTGATAGAGGGCGCAACGGAAGCCGGTCTTGGGGTAAAGGCCAATTGTGTAGCCAAAAACGGACTAGGAATGATAACTGAATATGTTTCTTTTAACCGCCCGGAAGGTACTGCTGTTAAGATGATAAAGGGTCCTTTTATGTTCAAATCGTTTGCCGGTTCATGGAAATTTAATCGGATAGATCCTGATCTTACTGAAGTTTTGTTTATTTATTCATTTGAGCTCAGGTGGCCATTTGCAATGTTTCAGGGGAAGGTAAACCGCAATTTACAGTCAGAGGTAAAGCAGCGGCTGCTGGACTTGAAAAGTAATATCGAATCAAATTGTATAACATAAAAGACCTTTTGAATGAATTAGTTGTCCAATAGACTCTAAACTTTCTTCTCTTATAAAATAGTTTACCTGTTTAATTACGTCTGAATTACAGCCAAATTCTCCAGAGTAACTATTTCCCATGAAACATAACCTTCAGTTGCCCTGTTATTACCAGTATATTATACACAGAAAATTTTTGTACAACTTAAAAAAGGATAGTTATGGTAGATATTGAAAATATCAATATGCATGGCAGGGTTTCATCTGTTACTCACAAACAATCTGTTCCCGATGGAGAGGAATATGAGTTACAGCTTATAAACGTTCCTGACCCTTTACTTATCAAAATTGTAAAAGAGGCAAAAGGGAAATTTGTTCCTTCTCAAAGTTATGACATCTTTAATGCTGATGTAGGCGCTTATTCAAGCTCTAACCATCAGGATACAGAAAATGAAGCTATGGATGAAATTATCCAAAATTCATTAGCTATGTTTGATCCTAATAAACCTTATTCAATGGCTGTTAACTCTGATTATTAAGATTATGCTATACCTAATAGTGTAGTTCTTTTTTAGGCATATTAGCCTGAGAGAATTTCGGTTCTTTCAGGCTTTTTTTTTCAGCTTTGTTTTTCCCTTACTTTAATAACTCAAAAATGTACTGAGTCAAAAGACAATGGACAATACGTTTCATACCAAATTAATGATTTGTAAGATTTCTGAATTTTGCGTAAATTTGTGAATATTCAAAAGGAGCCGTAGTTCAGCTGGTTACCCCGAGGACTCGGGGTTGACTGTCACTCAAAAAAATGTTCATTGTATATATAATTCAAAGTATTGTTGATAAAAGCTTTTATATAGGTTATACTTCTAATCTAGAAAAGAGGTTAGAATTTCACAATATTGGTAAAAGTAAATATACTTCAAAGAAAATACCCTGAGAAATTGTTTATTTTGAGAAATTTTCAGATAAAACAGAAGCAATTAAGAGGGAAAAATTTCTTAAGAAGCAAAGAAATAAAGATTTTTATAATAGATTAATTTCAGAATTCAGGAGCCGTAGTTCAGCTGGTTAGAACGCTTGACTGTCACTCAAGAGGTCGCGAGTTCGAATCTCGTCGGTTCCGCTAATAAAATAAGGCACTTAGAAGAAATTCCAGGTGCCTTTTGTTTTATGTTAACTATGGGAAGTTATATCCCCATTTTATACTTACGGGCATGTACAGTTTATTGTTACTTTATAGGAACTGCCTGATGGTGTAAATGAGCCTGTTTGGCAAACACTTCCAAACGGCTGGCCGTAATTTACATGAAAACTGTGATTGGAGCATGCTGATGCCGGTATTGTGCAGCAGTTCGAGCTTCCGGATATAGTACATGAGTCAATAACGGTATTGCAGGTTTCATCAATTAGAAAAACATCGAGGGTTTGATTTGGACCCGGACAGCTTTCGGGCTTGCAAACTGTTATAATTTCCGGCGAGCCGGTGCAGTCACAGCCGTATTGTTCTGAGACAGCCCCGGAAACTGCCATGCTGATTATTCCAATTGTTAAAAACACTAAAACAGAAATAATTGTCCTTTTCATTTTCATTTCTTTTCAATAATAGTGAATTTATTTGTTTTGGAAGACCACTTAATATAATAAAGGGTTCTCTCTAAATAAAACATTTATTTTCCCGTTTGTCCCAAACTCTGCAGCACTCCAAAACCTTTGGCTGGTATAAAGTGTTTAATTATATAACTGTTAATCAGGCAGAAAATTTATTCAGATAAAACAGAGGTTAAATATGAATTTCCAAAATCAATTGTTAAAAAAAATACATTTTTGTTTAATAACCCTGCTTTTCATAGCAGGCTGTTCAGCTACAAATCATTATGATAAAGGGAAAGAGTACTTAAGTACAAAACATTACCCCGAGGCAATTTCAGAATTTCAACAGGTTACTGCCGATAGCAAGGATTTCCGTCTGGCACAATCAAAAATAAACTATATACAGGGTTTACAGGCATTCCAAGATAGTCTGTTCCAGGCAGCAGAAGTTCAGCTTGCAAAAGTTGTGAGTGAAGATGAATACTATCATGAATCACTCTTAATGCTGGATAAAATAATGCAGAGCAGGAAAGTAACTGAAACGCCCAGAAAAGATACTCTGATAATTAAACAGGAAGTTACCGGGTTAAGGGAAAATGAAAACCCGGGTGGCAAGATAAAGGCTACAGAGGTAACTGATGGGGATGCTACTAAAAAATTTGTTTCTCAAACTGAAAGCTTAATTGATAAGTTTGAATCATTATACCAGACTGCGCATACAACAAGTGTTGACTCAAAGAAAAATTATTTAAGTAACATGCAGTCACTGCAAAACAAACTTGGGGCGCTGGATTACACTGCTAGGGAAAGAAATGCCGAAGCTATTGAGCTGAAGAAAAAAGCCGCTTCATGGATGAGCAAAAGAATTGAATTTATCAGCCGGCTTATTAGTGATAACAGTATCCAGGAAACAAATACATCAAGATCACTCAAAGAAGAAGGCGATAAAATGTATTACGGCGTTACACAACAGCTGAAGAAAGTAAAATAAGATCAGGCATTATTCATCTCTTGAATGCTCTTTTCTATGTTCTTAGGATACGTTCGTAAATTATATCCATATTTAAGCTGTTCTTCCATACGGCAGGAATATACGAGTTTGCCATTCCAAACGGTCATATCTGGGCAGCCGTCACACATGCTTTGCCGGCCGTCATCCATGAAATCAACCGGCTGTATTATCATTATTGACTGGTAATACAGCTTCCTGAAAATACGTAATGGATTCTTTAAGTATTTAAAAAATGTTTTCCTAAGTTTTTTATCAAACAATCCCATCAGAAGCATTGCCCTGCCTTTTTTGTTCATCTTAGGCCTTGTATAACTCAGGTACTTTCCGTACATCAGGTGATATGCGGTTTGTACAATTTCCATAGCCTTGCTTCCCATATAACCATAAATATTTTTCTTATTGCCAAGTCTACCGCTTAAGAGCCATTTAAATGAATCAGCTTTTTCAGAACCGTTTAGATATGCGCACGGGTCAAAATCAGGGTAAGTTTTCCTAATTACCTCAACAACTTCATCTGCCTTAATATCTGTTCTATCAGGTACATCTTCGTTATAAACAAGCGAGCTCATATCAATTTTCTTTGGGCCAAGGTACCAGTCAACATCTTTATTATCCACGGCACGGTAGATTATAAATACCATCACATTCACTATATCAATATTTTTATGAGCCCATTTCATCATATCAGGGATGTTGATAATTGTATCTTCATATACAGTCGAGTTAAATGAACACGAAATTCCGCCTTCATCGGCAAGCATTCTGGCATACTTATACCTTAGTTTATTAAGCTCAACTTCATCGGCCTGCTTCCATCCCGGGCGGTTTTGTTTGCTATCTATATGAAAAGTAAAACCGTAAACACCCGCAAGTTTCAAGTCATGCAGAAGTTCTTTGGTTAATGCAATACCGTTTGTATTGACAATAGGCTTGCAGCCAAAATCACTCACCATTTTCACAATATCAACTATTTGCGGATGCAGAAGCGGCTCGCCCCCGGCAATAGAAATACTATCTGACCTTCTGTAATGCATAAATACATTCAGCTCTTCTTTAATTTCGGGAAGGGTTTTATGGCTGTTAATTTCATTTTTTCTGTAGCAGCCCAGGCATGCCAAGTTGCATTTTGCAGTAGGTTCAAGCCATGAAATGATATTGTCTGCCAGGTTCCATGGCAATCTATAATAATCCAGATGATTTAGTCGGTTCATATTACCTCCAATAATTATAGAACGGAATTTTTGAATTTGCTAAATATAATACAATGGCATAAGCGTAAAAAATGACTGTCATCATTAAGAATTATGATTATTAGTATTATTATTCAATTTTTGCTGCAAAAATTATGGCTTTTTCATACTAAAATACAAGAGTTTTTCATTTTTTTGCAGTATTTTTCAATTTATTTAAACATTTGTTTTGAATATATTTGCAGTACTATCCATCAATAATAATTAATACATAACCGGAGGAGCAATTAAAATGTTAGAGACACTCAACAATGAAGTGGAAGCGAAGATAAAAGAAATAATGGAAGGCAATAATGCCATTATGCTTGCAACAACAGGAAGTGACTATTCCCCGTGGATTCTGGGGGCATATTTTGTGAACAATGGAATAGACATTTACCTCCTAATAGAAAAAGGCGGTAAGAGCTATGCTAATATAGAGCAGAACAAAAACGTAGCATATTCAATTTCTCAGAATGATGCAACAAAAGACTTTCTGCAGGGCAAAGCTGTGGTTGAAGTACTGCCTGATGAAGAGGAAGATAAAGTCCGCAAAATGCTGGTTGAAAAAATGCCATGGTATCAAACGTTTGTTCCTATGATACCTGTAAAGATAGTTCCTTCAAAAATATTTGTTACTTCACTTCAGAACGGCTGGTTTCCGGCAAAAGTTCTTGAAAATATGAACTAATCAATTTACACAGATTTTCTTTCACTAACCCCCTTCCCCGGACTACAGGGCAGAGGGTTTTTATTACACTAAATATCATACTTTAAAGTGACAATGGTCATTAAATACCTATGAGAGTTTAATTATTTTTGAATTGGGAAAAAATAATGAGAAATAGCAGAACAGCTGTTTTTAATGATATTCATTTTTATTTAATTTTTCCGATTTAAAGTAAATAGTTCTGAAGGATTAGTTCTTTTATCATCCCTTAGTTTAATAGTTTTGGAAATGAACTATTCTTATTTTTGAACTAAATAATAGCAAAGATAATCCGATTTTAAACTGTTTTTATATATATTCTTTAAATAAATATATTTTCATGATTTATAATTACAGGTAGAACCTATCTACTTAAGGTACTATTTATAATATTGAAATGGCTAAAACATTTATTATTTCAAAACGATTTAAAAAATTAAGCATCATAAAATTAACTTTTTCCAAATATAAAAAAAGAAAGATCAAAAGATGAGAAAATTATTAACGTTTTTTTTCGCGGTTATTGCGATGGTTGCGGTAACAAACGCTCAGGATATTTCTTCCTCTATCGCTCCGTTATATGACGGTCCGAACTGGGGA
>JBDTNV010000133.1:0-9093 GCA_039933555.1 Ignavibacteria bacterium | reverse complement strand
GCGTTTAAATTTTCATTTACCAATACAGCAGCTTCTTTACCCATTATATCATACACTTTCAGTGAAACAAATCCGAAATCCGCAATTCGAAATCCGATATTTGTATTTGGATTGAACGGATTTGGATAATTTTGCGAAAGTGAAAATTCAGATGGTGTTTCTGAACTGATGTTAGTTATTGCGGTCGGGTTGCCGCTTGGGTTTTGTCTGTAATACATATTATAACCAACGTTTCTGCCGTCTTTCCATACTATATGAACAGCATTCCCTGATAAACTAACTGACGGATTAAACTGATCAAAGCCACCAGCGGGGGTAATAATTGAATTTCCTGACCAGTTAATTCCTCCATCAGTAGAATTCCTATAAACAATATCCCTGCTGTTAGAGCTATTATATTTCTCCCAGGCAATGTGTAAAAACTGCCCCGAAGTTCCGGAAATTGCGGATGATACATTGGTAGAGCCCTGAGTGGTTGTCATCCTTGTATCGGTACTCCATGAAATGCCGGCATCGGTTGAGCGTTTGTAATATATTTCCTGCTGTCCATTGCGCGTATCCTGCCAGAATACATTAACAAGCTGGTTTACAGCCGTTACGGCAGGATTTGATGAAAATGCCGGATCGTTGGTGAGCCTTGTTTCGGGTCCCCAGTTTATGCCAAAATCAGTTGAACGCTTGAAGAATATTTCCGAAGCACCGTAACGATTATCTGCCCAGGAAACATATACATTGGTACCGGAAGAAAAAATATCGGGATTGGTAGAAACGTCTGCTGCGTTTGATAATCTTATAACGGGTTCCCAGTTCACTCCTCCATCGCTTGAACGCTTAAAATAAATCTCATTGTTCCCGTCCCTCGAATCTGACCATGAAACATAAACTAACAATATACCCGTTACCGAAATTGACGGATAGGTTGATGACGCAGCGTCATTTGTTAGCCTTGTAGAGTTTCCAAAAGTTACCCCGTCATCATTGGAGCGGTTATAATAAATTTCTGTGTTGCCGTCACGGTCATCCTGCCACACAACATGAACATTGGAGTTAAATACAGAAATCTGCGGATTTATTGATTGACCAGTCTGGGTTGTAAAACGGTAGTCCGGCTCCCATGTTACACCATTATTAGTTGAGCGTTTATAATAAATTTCATTATCAGGATGGCGTGTATCCGTCCAGACAACATGCAAATAGTTTCCGCGCGCTGCAATGCATCGGCTATTGCAGGATACCGGGTTAGGATTCGTTGTAAGGCGTGCTTCAGGCAGCCACTGAGAGAAGCCTGAAATAGATGTAAGTATAAATACAAACGTTGTGATGCAAATTATTTTTACAGATTTTAATTGTTTTCCCTTTAAAGATCGGTTCGCCTGCGGCGAATTCATTTCGTTCAACATTTTTTTCTCCTTTATGAATTTAGTTTAGATATATTATTTTTTATTAACTAATTTTGCCGTTGTATATTATATGACTGAACTTCTTTTAATTTTTCGTAATGCTTTTTGCAGGCTGTGTTAATTACTTCATCGGCGCTTGCTTTCATTATCCTTTGAATCTTAGCTATCAGCTTATGCGTTTCGGGTTTCAGCCTGTATCCTCTTGGTACGGTTTTAACTCTTTTTATTCTCATCTTTAACAATCTTTGTTTTTGCCGTTTTTTGTGCACCCGTTGTGCACCTATTAATTATCGTTGACAAAAATACAATTTCGTGACTGCCCAATACAAAGAAAATTAAGGGATTACCTGACCACATATATATTGTATAATGTTGATATTTAATGAAAATATTGCAATTTTACGCAAATAACCTGACCGTAATTTATGAAAGAATTAAAAATTGTTCAGATCTTAAAGACCTTTTCTAAAGAAGAATTGAAGTTATTCAGGAAGTTTGCAGAATCGCCGTATTTTAATGAGGGGAGGAATATGCTTCCGTTAATTGATGAACTTGTGAAGTTTTATCCCGATTTCAGTAAACGGGGATTTTCTAAAGAGAAAATTTTTAATTCATTATACGATGGTGAAAAATATGATGAGGGGGCAGCCGATAAACAGCTCTCGCGCGCAGCGGGTTTGGCAAAGAAATTTTTGCTGCAGCAGGCATTTGAAAATGAGATTTTCCAGAAAAATATCACCCAGGCAAGGGAATATAACAGAAGGAAGCTTGACTCGTTATTCCTTGAGCAGATAAGCAGGACCGAGGATGACCTCAACAGGGGTTCAGCTTTTAATGAAGATTTTTTTGAAAATAAAGTTTCACTTGAATCAGTTCGTTCCGGATTTCTGCTTACAAACAAAGATATAGTGAAATATAAAAATTTTTTACTTGTAAGAAGTGATTATGCCATACTTGATATAATGCTTAAATATATATACAGTAAACAGGATATCGTGCTTGGCGCTTATAATTTTAATGTTGATATTCAAAACAGCCTTACCAATAAAGCATCCGGGCTAATTGATCTTGACGGATTGATCAAGCTTGTTAATTTATCAGGCAATCCTTATGCATATGTTCTTGAGTATAAATACCGCGAGCTGAATGCAATGCTGGAGCTTAATATCAAAAACTTTATTCTGTATAAAGAAGTTGTTTACGGGTATTTGGATAGACTTTCGTGGAGCGAAAAATTTAACGCACTGGGAGCAATGCACTCTATTTGTATTATGGGTACCCAGGCGGGAATGATGGAGTTCGAAAAAGAATCGGTAATTGTGTGCAAGAAAATGATAAGCGAAAACAGCTATTCGTTTTACGAAAACAGCTATGCCAATATGACGCGGTATTTTAATATACTGTTAACATTAATAAGGAATAACGAAAATAATTATATAGATGAGCTGATAAAGCAATTCGGGAACAGGCTTAATCCCGAAAACAGAGAAAGTATGATAAATTACGGTTATATGAATAAATACTTTAATATAGGAGATTTTCAGCGTGCCTTAATATATCACGCTAAAATTGATTATAACCACAGTCTTTTAAAATTAAATGTAAGGTTATTATTGCTGAAGATATATTGTGAACTTGGATATACAGAAGAAGCTGAAAGCCTTATAGATACTTCCCTGAAATATTACGATACTTTAACGGGAGTATCGGATAAAGTACTGCTGCGCGCATTAAACCTGACAAAATTTACCAGGAGGCTGTTGAAGTTAAAAAACTCAGGTGATATTAATAAACTGGAAGATCTGTTTGGGGAAGTAAAAAGTTCAGAAGATGTAAACAGTAAGCCCTGGTTATTGGAAAAGATTTCAAAAGCTATGAAAATCTAGTGTTGTTTCACGCTTCGCATTATATTTTACCCTGTTTGCGCAAAATAAGATCTATCATTTCCCTGACACAACCGCGGCCGGCAGAAACTTTTGTAATTAAGTGTACTTCATTGCGTACTTCTTCAACTGCTTCGGGTGGACAGACTGAAAATGCAACCTGCTGTAATAGCGGGATATCGAACACATCATCACCTATAAAGCAAAGGTTTTCATCTGTAAGGCTGTATTTTTGTTTAATTTCGTTTGCGGCTTCGCATTTATCCGAGCAGTCCTGGTAAAGCTCTTCTATATTAAGGCGTTTTGCCCGCATTTCATTTGCGACGGCACTCATACCTGAGATTATGGCGAATTTAAGTCCATGCAGCCTGCCGCGGTTTATGCCGAAGCCATCGTGCGCGTTGAATGCTTTGAGCATTTCACCGCTTGATGAATATATAATAGAGCCATCGGTAAGTACGCCGTCAAGATCCATTAGAACAAACTGAATTTTGGAGAAATCTATTTTATTTATGTTTTTCATATATGTAAATACTTTCCCAAACTGGAGTTTGGGAAAAAGGATTAAAAATATTATTATTATTAGCTAAATTGCAGATAAATTATGATTATATAAATGTAAAAAGCAAAAGCAACCCCCGAATAAGATTAATGGGGGATTTAATTCAGAGATCAATCAAAGTTATACGAAAATTAAGAGTCTCGGCCCCCCTTTACAAAAGCCAAAGGGGAGACTTCTAGAACAATGTCAAAAGAAATTAACATTACAGGGTGGGATTTTTCTAAACTCATTGAATCAGGCCGGATGAAAGAAACCAAGGTGCCATGGAATTACCATTCAATTGTTAAGCAATACATGCAGGGTGTAAAGCGAATGCTTGATATGGGAACGGGAGGCGGCGAATTTTTGATTTCACTTGCTCCGCTGCCGGAGGACACTTTTGCAACTGAAGGGTATCAGCCGAATGTAAGTATTGCTGAGGAAAATCTGAAGCCTTATGGCGTTAAGGTCATTAGCGGGTATAAAGATGATAAATTGCCGTTTGAAAACAATTATTTTGAACTGATAATTAACAGGCATGAATTCTACGAACCCCGGGAAGTGTATAGAATATTAAAACCGGGCTGCGTTTTTATCACACAGCAGGTAAAAGGTAATTGCGATGATACTATTATTGAGCTGTTTAATGCTAATCCCGAAGCTGATTCCAAAGACTGGGGCTTGGATAAAGCTGTAAAAGAACTCATGGCAAACGGCTTCGAAATTCATGATAAACAGGAAGCAAACGGTTTTACGGAATTCACCGATACGGCGGCACTTGCATCCTATTTGAAAGTAATAAACTGGTTAGTGCCTGATTTTTCCGTACATAAATATTCGCACGAAATAAATGAGCTTGAAACCATAATTAGTAAACATGGAAAGTTCAGAAGTACTTTGGATAGGTTTTTGCTCATTACACAAAAGCCATTATAAGAGGTAAAAAAAGTTTACAAGCTTTTAATATCACGAAATCCGTTACTTAAATGATATATTTATTGTGCTATCTTTGGTTTAATCAATTAACGTATTAGTACGGTTAAAGTTCAAAGAACAGGGGGCCAGAATGAACATATCGATAAATCAAAACACAATTTCAGAGACTTACCAACCGGTTAACGGCACCGCGAGAAAAATATTAGGATATATAATATTCACCGCAGCCCTTTTGTTGTTAAGTTTTCTTATACAAAATGACCTGAGAGCAGGCAGCACTTCCCAACATATGGTTTACGTTACCCCAACTACACTGCAGAAAGTTGTATGGCGCGATGATATTTACGATCCTGATATAAAAGAGAGCGTAAGCGTCATAAAGCTTGATGAAAATTATTTTGCAAAAATATCAGACCCCGAAAAAGCAGTGCTTGGATATCTTGCATCAACTATTGGCAACGAGTGTTTCACAGACGGCGGAAAGCAGAATGTTAAATGCAAAATACTTTCAGCTTTGAACTTAGGCTACCAGTGTTCTGAGGGCAATAAATCATTTTTAAAAGGGTGGTTCCGGGATGATGCCCTTATATTGGGCCAGATAGAAAACTGCAAACCTACGCTTCCAACAAGCGTTGAAAAAACGTTTGAAGAAGTGAAAATATCGACAGAAAGTAATACAATTAAAGTTGAGCTTAAGGGCCTGAAGCTGAATATCAAAGAAAACAGTTCAAGCAGGTGGAGCGAGAACCTTTCATTTAAATTAGATGGCGATAAAATATCACTTTTGGAAAGAACTAAGAAGCAGGATTAAGAACAAATTAAAAGTATGGATACATTTTAAAAGGAGCCTATCGGCTCCTTTTTTTGATTATTTGTGCAAATTAAATATATAAATAGCGGGAATAAACCTTCCATTTGGAAAACTATGTAAAACCCCTGCTCACTGCGGACAAATTCTCGAGAGAGGAACTCATCGATTTCTATCTGCCCGCAACGTAAGCCAGGGTTAAAATTAATATATTCTATATTACTGCTGTTTCATATTAATGCTGGATGTATTTTGAATTATATCACCACTTAGGCTATACGTTTCCATTGTACAGGTATAATCAAATTCATTTTCGCTTCCGCTTTCTGCCTTAGCCCTTGCTTTGAAAATAATACCATGTTCTCCCTGACTCATTTCTCCTTCGGCAAGCATAAATATGTTTCCGGTTTGTTCATCGGTAATATAGAGCTTCACATAACAATCTTCCTTTAACCGAAATTTAATAGTTGTAGTTTCGCCAAATGGATTCGGACTATTCTGATACAGTGAATTCTTCTTATCGTTATCCGGAGCCTGGGAGAAACAATTTCCAAAAGATGAGACTATAAATAAACTTAATGCAATTATCAATGTTAATTTCTTAATTTTCATTTGAGTAATAATTTTATGGTTTTGAAGTTGGTTAATTGAGCAAATTCACTATTCAGATAACAGCCCGCATACCGGTGATGCTTTTTTCAGGGGAAAACACATGCATTTATTTTCCCGGGCTATTAATAAGAATAATTTTCTTTCAAAGATACCTTTTTGTCGCACTGTATTACAAAGAAAATTTTCACCATATTTCACATTCCGAAAATCATGGTTACTTGTGATTTTTATCGTTTTTTATCAATAATCAGCATATTTTGTTAACTAACTTTCACCTTCAGAAAATATGGAAAAAAGCACTCTGGTTGAGATATTGCGTACTTTTTCAAAAGAAGAGCTTGCTTCATTTGGGGATCTTACATCTTCGCCGTATTACAACAAAAAAACCAATGTAACAAAACTGTACAGGGCTCTTAAAAAGTTTGCGCCTGATTTTTCGCCGGAGAAGATCACAAAGGAAGAAATGTGGAAGCAAATCTTCCCCGGGAAAGAGTACAATTACGGTATAATGAAGAACCTTATATATGAGCTTAATAGACTTGCGGTAAAATTCATTGAACTTGAAACAGCAGCCAAAAAGACTTTTGAAAATGACCTGAACCAGATGCATGGCTACCGCTCAAAGAATCTGAAATCTCTATTCATTAAAAAACTTGCCGAATCCAGGAAAAATTTAGATTCCCAGCTTATAAATAACCAGACACATTATTACCGCTACATGCAGGATTACGAGGAAATGAGTTATCTTGATTACGATTTCCTTTTCAGCTCAGGTAAAACTGATTATCACTCAGGCATAAACAAATCACTGATATTATTTTACTGCACAAACCAGCTTTTTCATAACATCAATAGTATTCAGTATGCGTATAACAGCTCCGCAGGCATTGATAAAGAAACTCACGAAAAGACCCTTCGTGTTTATGACGACACTCCACATAAAGATCCCTATACTGATATCCTGTACGCGTCGTATCTGGCAATGTCCGGTTCCGGAGATAGCGAATCGTATGAAAAGCTAAAAACAGTTTTTTTTGAGAATTATGATAAATGCGCGAAGAATATCCAGTATGAACTTGCGGCAAATATGATAAACTTCTGCAGGAATAACGCACAAAGAGGGATAGCTGAATTTGTTAAAGATGAATTCATATATGTAAAGCTTGTAATAGAAGACAGACTGTATAAATCTACATCGGTTGGCTGGATAGATCAATATATGTTCATGCACTGTGTAATGTCAGCGTGCAGGGCAGGAAGATTTGACTGGGCAAAAAAATTTATAGAAGAACATAACCATGAGCTAATTGAAGCTGTGAGGGAACAATATACCAATTATGCTTTCATTACGCTTAACCTGAGGCAGAGCAGGTTTGATGATGCGCTTCATTACATTTCAAAGTGCAGAAACGTTGATGACGGCGATAAGCTGAACATAAAGGTGTTTGAATTTAATGCGTATTACGAGCTGGGTTATTATGATGAGCTGAAAGCGCTTGCAGACAGCGCCAATCATATGCTGAGAAGCGATAAGTTCTTTTCTAAAGAGGAAAAGGCAGGCTACAAAATGTATGTAACGGCTATATCCAGGCTTATGGATTATAAATGTAAAGTCGGAAAAAGACAAATGAATGAAAATTTCCTGGAGGAAGTTGTAAGCTTTATTAACGAGAACAAAATGCGCAACAAGCAATGGCTTCTGCAAAAGGCTGAAGAATTAAAAAGTATACAGTAATGCTTAAATGAGCTAACTAAAATAAAAGGAAATCAAGAAACATGGAAAAACATATTAAAAAAATTTTATTTGGTATCATAGCAATTATAACGCTGATCGTTTTTGTTTTCTATTTTGCGGCCTGCGGCAATGATATTACTTCGCATTTTGATACTGTTAAAGTAAAAAGCATTGAGCTGACCGGTGATGACGGTGAGACGCTGGCAAAAGTAAAAGCCATAAAAGATACCTCAGGAAAAAGTGTTGTAAATATTATGGATAAAGACGGCAATGTTTTAGGTGTATTCAGCGGTAAATAAAAATCCCGCTTTTTAAGCGGGATCATACGTTGTCTTACTTATAGCTGATTTCGTCATCTTTATCACCTGCACCAAGCGGCTGGGTTATATGGCTTTTTCATTCCCGGTGTGCATTTGTATCCTACTTCTGCACTGAATCTTTCATTTTATAAGCATCATCTTCTTTACGTCAGAGAAATTACTTGTTTCCAGTTTATATATATATGTACCGCTTGCGTAATTCTTCGCATCCCAAACAATTTCATACCTGCCGGCAGACATATCCCGGTTTACAAGATTTGTTACGAGCTTGCCCAGTATATCATATACGCTCAGCTTAACAAATGAGTTCTGCGGAACGTCATATTTGATCATGGTTGACGGATTAAACGGATTTGGATAATTGTTGTATAACTTAAATACTGTCGGGAGTTCATTTTCACCGCTCATACCCGTTAAGAAATCGAGCCTGATACATCCCGGTGGTACTGTTGCCAGTGAATCAAAATCAGCCGGGGCAAGCCATTGTGTAATGGAATCCTGCACAACCGAAAAACCGGACACTGTAGTTCTCATATTAAGTGTGATACAGCCTGTCGTATCAATCCTGTTAAACCTGATCCTTCCAAGCAAATATGTGCCGGGTGTCATCAGGAAACAGTTTCCAAGGCGCGCGATATTAAGACTGATCGCTGTACCGCCGCTGATGGAAGTTGTTGTCATATTGCTGTAGTTGCCTGAGTTTAAATTAACGTTTGCGCCTGATACAGAAGCATCAGGATGTATTGTAGCCGCACCTGTTGGGGTGCTGGTAAAATTATACCTGAGGTTGCTTGAACCGACCCTCCACTGCTGTCCGGAAGGAACAATAGCTACAACATCAATAGCCCATATTCCAGC
>JBDTNV010000132.1:0-9135 GCA_039933555.1 Ignavibacteria bacterium | reverse complement strand
CTTATTTTGTCAAATATAAGTATTCATAGGGTAAGTAAAAATGTAAGTAATTTAGCAATTATTCCGGCCGGGTGGATAAATTTAGAGCGGTATTTTCAGAATTCTATCGGTAATATCCCTGTTAATAGATAGGATTACTTGTTTTCCCTTATACTTAAACACCGATGCATTGATCTCCATCAGCATTTCCGTCATATCTTTTTTGTATTGTACGCTCTGGAAATTATGGTAATATCCCTTTTCCAGAGTGAGTTTTATGTTCTCTTTACCCTGGTTTGTGTTTTTTGAAATTGTTGAGAGTGAAATTCCAATGAACTCGTCGCGTTTAAAACCGTAAAGGTCGCATGCTCTTCTGTTTACATCAATTACTTTTTCACTCTCAGGGTCAAATATAACTATTGCATCATGCGCCTGTTCAAAAAGTTTTCTGTAGGTTTCCTCAGATTTTCTGAGTTCAATATCCTTATCCCGGAGCTCGTCAATATTCATGTACAGTTTCCGGTTTATCTGTGATATTTCCGCAGTTCTTTCCTTTACTATCTGTTCAAGCTCTTCCCTTGATATCTCCTGGTTTTCAAGCGCGAATGAATTACCTGCTCTCTTACTTAACGTAATGAAAACAACAAAGAAAAGTATTAAGCTTGCGCCAATCCCGGCAAGGAAAGTAAAATAAGTAAACTCATAGCTTGCGGCAGTATTTGCCTTGTTCCATTCAAGATGTTTCAGCTCTTCGTTTTTCATTCGATTGGAAAGGTTCCTAATATCTATGTTCACGATCTTCCCTTTATCGAAAATATTTTTATGCAACTTCATATTCGTGCCTTTTTTATCCTGAAGTTCGATACCATCATCAAAAAGAGCGAATCTCTCTTTTACAAGCGGTATCAGTGCTTCAGCGTTGGCAAGCTGGTTTGAATTATCCAGTGAATTTTTACGGAGCTGTACTAACAATGAATCGATTGTTAATTTGTTTGATCCAATACTGACAATAAAATCTTTATCTTCCGTAAGGAAGTAACCTCTTCGTGAAGTTTCAGCATCGTTAAGCAGCGAGAGAATATTATCAACTAAAGCCGTTCTCTGGAAGGTCTGAGAGATAAATTCGTGGTCAGTTGTCTGATCTTTTGTGTTCATATATGTTAAAATAGAAACAGAAATCAACACAAGTATACTAAGCACGAATAGAATTGTAATAGATTGTTTATTTAATATCGATTTGGCCATTATTAGTTATATTTTAAATAAAGTATGGGGGTTTAGTTTAATTTTTTCTTCTGTGTAAAATGCCTCTCCGTATTTTACGCCAGCTGTAAAACCATAAAATCTGGATCTTGCCTCAATATATTCCATGAAACTTTTGGAACTGATGAATGTTTCACTATCTTTGCTTTTTTTATTCTCACCTGAGAAGAACTGTGAAGAGTAGCACTTTACAGCTTTAATTTTTGTATCATATGCGGCTGTAATATCCATTATGACATTCGGTTCAAAAGTATAGGATTGCATATAATAGAAACTGCGTTTTGGTCTGTATGCTTCAAAGCCTTTTGTAATAATCTTGCAGAGTCCGGAATAAAAAGCGGCTTCCTTAACTAATATATGAGTGTTGTAATGATCCGGGTGTCTATCATAATAATGCGGGAAGAAGATAACCTTTGGCCTGTATTTCCGTATAGCTTTTATAACCTTAAGCCGGTTAACGGGTGTGTTCTGAATATTCCCGTCTGCAATGCCGAGATTTTCCCTTACGGATATTCCTAGGACCTTTGATGCCCGTTCGGACTCTTTTTTTCTTAAATTTACAGAGCCACGTGTACCAAGCTCTCCTTTTGTAAGGTCAATAATACCTGCTTTTTTACCTTCTTTTATCAATGCGGCAATTGTACCGCCGCAGCATAATTCAGCATCATCAGGATGCGCAGCAAAAAACAGAGCATCTAGTTCTGTCATATCTTTATAGTAAACCCCCTGTTACAAATTTAGTGAATTCAATATTTACCTAAAAGGGCAATTTATCATATAAATAAGTGATTTAATTGAAACAATTTAGAGGGATATTGCGTTACCAGTAGCAAAATAGGTAAATTGTATTTGTAAAAAACTAATGTTAAATTGCTATAATAATCAAAAAATCAATAAAAAAATGAAAAAATTATTTATAGCTTTATTCTTGTTTCCGGTAATATTATTTGCTCAGTCCGGCCCGAAAATTGAAATTGAAGGCGGAGACAACATCAATACCGGCTTTCAAAAAAGAGGCGTTCAGTTCACATATGATATCGCTTTTAAAAACGTTGGTGATCAGGACCTGAAAATCACAGCCGTACAAACTTCTTGCGGATGCTCGAGTGCGCTTGCAGGAAGTGACGCAATTAAACCTGGTGAATCAGGTACAATTAAGTTCACTTATAACGGGCAGGGTATGGGAGTAGTAAGTAAAGTTGTAACTATAACTACAAACGAAGCAGGCGGCACATCTCATAATGTTACTATGACGATGAACATGGCTGATCTTGTTACAATGAATCCCGGTTCAATTATAACAGAAGGCAAAGTCGGCGATGAACTTAAGCAGAAGGCAACTGTTACAAATAATTTTGATAAGGCTATTGATATAACAGAGCTTTCATCAAATACACCTGTAATAAAGATAACTTCAGAAAAAATGACCCTTCAGCCGGGTGATTCGGCATCGCTGGATATTTCAATAAAGATATACGAAGAATCAGCAATAAACGCAGCGATAATTATTAAGACAACCGAAGGCGATTTCCAGATACCTGTATTGGTTGATGTTAAAACAAACTAAATATTCTTAGCATTTGAATAAAAAGGTATTTTTGCAGGCTGCGGGAATTTTGCTGATAACATTTCTTGCAGGAATATTCTATAATATATCAAATCCCAAGCGGATCCAGTTTGTTGCTGATGAAAAAGTAGTTGATTTTTCCAAAAGCGATAGCTTGATGAATGCTTTGAGGTTACAGGACTCATTGCTTAAGACCGCGGATTCACTCAAAAATACTTCGATGAAGCGGGAAGATTCGCTTAGAATAGCAAACGAAAAGCACATACAGGATTCTTTACTGGCAGCCAATAAAACAGATTCACTTAAGCGTATTAATGACTCACTTAAGGCTGTTAACCAGAAGAAAGAAGATTCTGTTAAGAATACCCAGATGCCGACGCAGGATTTTGTTAAGCCTGTTGATATTAAAATAGATTTTGCAAAAGCGCTCTTTGATAAGAAGTATAGGTTTCTGGATGCAAGGGATCTTTCTGATTATGACGCGGGACATGTACAGGGAGCAATGAATATTCCGTTCCACGAAATTGAAAAGTATAAGGATAGGCTTACAGACCTGCCAAAAGACCAGGTTTATGTAACCTACTGCTCGGCTGCCTGTGATGTAAGTATAGATATGGCTTACTATATGGCTAAGATGGGTTTCAAAAAAGTTTACATCTTTCATGGCGGGTGGGATGAATGGAAAGCAGCAGGGTACCCGGCTAATTAATTATGAACAGATTATTTGAAAATAAATATTTTGTAATTGCCGTAAGAGTTGTTCTCGGTGCGGTTTTCATGTATGCAAGCTTCGATAAAATGGCTAACCCCGAAGAATTTGCCAAGATAATTGATAATTATCATTTACTGCCGTACCAGCTTGTAAATCCGCTGGCAATATTCCTCCCGTGGTTGGAATTTATTACCGGACTATTACTGGTTGTTGGCAAATGGGTTAAAGGTTCACTCTTAATTTACACTGCTTCGCTTGTTGTTTTCATAATTGCTCTATCGCAGGCTTTAATAAGGGGGCTTGATATATCATGCGGCTGTTTCAGCGTGCATCCTTCGACCACTTCAGAAGTATGGCTGAGAATTATTGAAGATCTAGTATTGCTTTCATTCAGCTTTTTACTTTTACGTTACAAAATGCAAAACGACCCAAAGGAAACTGAGAATAATAAAATTATAAACCAAAATATTTAAATTATGAATACAGGTAAAACAGGCAAGATCTTATTCCTCATTGTAGGAATTTTAATGGTAGGAGCTTTTTCGGCATTTCTTGTAAAAAAGAATCTGCATGACCCTAAAACACATCCGCCGGTCATTACATTTAAGCAGGATAAACTGAACCTGGGTGATGTTCCGCAGGGTCCCCAGATAACCGGTGAATTTGAATTTACCAATACCGGGCAAAGCGTACTTATAATAAAGAAAATACAGCCTTCATGCGGATGCACAGGTGTAGTTGCCGATGAGAAAAAGGAATTCCAGCCCGGAGAATCAGGGACAATAAAGTTTACTTTTAATACTGAAGGCAGAAGCGGCGTAAATGAAAAAACAATTGGGGTTGAAAGTAATGACCTGGTTAATCCGGTTAAAACTGTTGCTTTCAGTGTTAACATAAACGTGCCTCAGCCAAAGTAAATTATATGAAATGCGGTTACCTTCAGTTTAAGCCTGAGCTTTGCAATGCGGATGCAAACATCGCAAAGATCCTTGAAATGACAGGCAGCCATAAAAAAGAATTTGATCTATTAGTTATGCCCGAGCTTGCAAACTCGGGCTATTTATTTACTTCAATGGATAAAGCCATTTCCGCATCAGAGGAAATACCGCATGGTAAGTTTTGCCAAACTCTTATAAAAATAGCTCAAGATAATAATGCATATATTGTTTCCGGATTAAGTGAAAGAGCGGGGGATAAGCTGTTTAATTCCTCAATACTGGTTGGGCCAAACGGTGAGGTAAATACTTACAGGAAAACTCATTTGTTTCACGAAGAAAAGCTATGGTTCCAGCCGGGTGATTCAGGACTTAATGTGTTTGAAATATCAGGCGGGTTCGGGAAAGTTAAAGTTGGAATGATGATATGCTTTGACTGGATATTCCCTGAAGCGGCAAGAACGCTTGCTTTGAAAGGCGCGCAGATTATCGCGCATCCTTCAAACCTTGTACTGGAGTATTGCCAGAGAGCAATGTTTACACGCGCAATTGAAAACCATGTATTTACAATTACTGCAAACAGGATCGGAACGGAAGTTAATAAAAAGACGCATAAAGAATTATTCTTTACCGGTCAAAGTGTTATAGTGGACCCGAAAGGAAATTATCTGGCCGAAGGCTCAAAAGACACCGAAGAAATTGTAATTGTTGAAATTGACCCAAATGCCGCATTAAATAAAGATATTACCGGTATGAATAATATTCTGAAAGATAGAAGAACGGAATTCTATTCTTAGGTAGTTAACCTAAAAAACCTTAAAAACCTCAAAACCTTTTTAAAACCTTCTCCAGTCGATGTAATCACCTTCTTTAATTCCAAACTTATCAGTAAACCCGCCGTTAACTTCTACAACATATTTCGTTGGCTTCAACGAGGGAAGGCTTGTTTCTGAATATGGTACCGCATTTTTGTGAATTTTGACGATCTGCTTTTTCGCATTTATAAATATTATATCAAGCGGGATGACAGTATTCTTCATGTAGAAGCTCTGGTATTCTTCATTCGGGAAGAGGAATATCATTCCCTGTTCTTCCTTCATACTTTCCCTGAACATTAATCCAAGATGTCTTGTCTCTTCAGTTTCGGCTACTTCAACATCAATTTCTTTCAGCAATTTTTTCGTCGAATCCTGGAAGTACACTTCGCCCTGTTTCTTGAATTGTATCTTGCCCGCATCTTTATTATTGGTTGTATCAATCTTTATGTCTTCAGGCTGTTTCTGGCATGAAGTGAACATTATGCTTGCTGTTAACACTAATATCCAGCCTGTCTGTTTTATAAATCTGTTTAAATTACTTTTCATTCTCTAAAATTTTTTCTATTAAAAATATTATTTAGCTGTCAAGCCGGCTAATTTCATCTCTCAGCTCGGCAGCGCGCTCAAACTCCAGGTCTTTTGCAGCTTCAACCATTTGCTTACGCAGCTGATTGATCAAGTCCCTGCGCTCAGCGGGATTATTTCTTTCAAGCGCCGGATCGGTTAAAATAGAAAGGCTTGTCTTATGCTGGTCTTTTTTCTTCTTGTTATTGCGCTGGTCCTGTCTGTCTTTGGAATCCGCGATAACAGTTGAGCTCATTATTTCTTCAAGGGTCTTCAATATTGTCATCGGGTTAATATTGTGTTTAATATTATACTCTTCCTGAATTTTCCTTCTCCTAGCGGTTTCTTTTATGACCTTATCCATTGAATTTGTCACCTTATCAGCGTACATGATAACCAAACCGTTCACATTCCTAGCGGTCCTTCCCGCAGTCTGCATTAATGATTTTTCTGACCTTAGGAAACCTTCTTTATCGGCATCAATTATTGCTACAAGTGATACTTCCGGAAGGTCAAGGCCTTCCCTTAGTAAATTCACACCCACCAATACATCAAAATTACCAAGCCGCAAGTCACGTAGTATATCAACTCTATCCAATGCGTCAATTTCTGAATGCATGTAGCGTACCTTAATACCAATTCCTATCAGGTAATCAGTCAGGTCCTCGCTCATTCTTTTAGTTAAGGTTGTAACAAGCACTCTTTCATTCTTTTTTGTGCGTTCCCTGATCTCATGTATAAGATCATCAATTTGTGTTTTTGTTGGCCTTACCTCAATAGATGGGTCAAGCAATCCGGTTGGCCTGATTATCTGTTCAACATAAACGCCGCCGCTTTTTGACAGCTCATATTCACTTGGTGTCGCGCTTACGTAAATAACCTGGTTCTGCATTGATTCCCATTCAGCGAACTTCATCGGCCTGTTATCGAGTGCAGAAGGGAGGCGGAAACCGTAATCAATGAGTGTTGTCTTCCGCATTCTATCGCCATTATACATACCGTTTACCTGCGGAACAGAAACGTGTGATTCATCAACTATGAGCAGGTAATCCTTGGGGAAGTAATCGAACAAACAGGAAGGCCTTGAACCCGGTTCACGCTGATCCATATATCTTGAATAATTTTCAACACCGGTGCAGTAACCAACTTCCTGGATCATTTCCAGGTCAAAATTTGTTCTCTGTTCAAGCCTTTGGGCTTCAACAAGTTTACCCTGTTCCTGCAATTCAAGTACGCGCGCATTTAATTCCATGCGGATATCCCTAATAGCTTTTTCCTGCCTTTCAGGCGAGGTGACAAAATATTTAGCGGGGTAAATTGCGACTTTTTCATCGAGCCCTATTATCTCCCCTGACTTCTTATCAAAATACATTATGCCTTCTATCTCATCATCAAACAGCTCAATTCTGATCGCTGTATCATCTTCGTAGGCGGGGATAATATCAATTACATCGCCGCGAACTCTGAATACACCGCGCTTGAACTCAAAATCATTCCTTACGTAATGAATATTAATGAGCTTATTCAACAGCTCTTTTCGCGCGACCTTTTCACCCTTGGTTAAAACTAATACCTGGTCAGCGTATTCCTGAGGCGCGCCAATACCATAGATGCAGGATACCGATGCAATAATAATAACATCGCTTCTGCCTTCAAGCAGGGCAGTGGTAGCGCGAAGCCTTAGCCTGTCAATTTCATCATTGATGGCAAGATCTTTGGCTATATATGTATCAGATGACGGTATGTATGATTCCGGCTGATAGTAATCGTAATAGCTGATGAAGAACTCAACTTTATTTTTCGGAAAGAATTTTTTAAATTCGCCGTAAAGCTGGGCTGCGAGTGTTTTGTTGTGAGACATAATTAAGGTTGGCTTGCCAACGTTCTGGATTACATGTGAAATTGTATATGTTTTCCCTGAACCCGTAACACCTAAGAGTGTCTGGTATTTATCACCTCTTAAGATGCCTTCGGTAAGCTCTTTTATAGCCTTAGGCTGATCGCCCGAGGGTTTGTAATCTGATTCTAATTGAAATTTTGCCAATAGTAATCCTTTTATTGTAAGAATTATATAATTTTAATTCCTGCTGAAATCAGCAAGTGTTACCGCCACATCATCCTGCGCGGCGCGCATCTCGTTTGCGTTCCCGCCAAAGCCGTTCATAACAATATAGAATATCAATATCTCGCTGTCTTTATCAATAACATAACCGCTTAATGCGCTTACACTGTTTATAGTTCCTGTTTTAGCGTAAACATTTCCTTCGCCTGATGTACCTATCATTCTTTTCCTTAATGTACCGTCTTTACCGGCAATAGAAAGAGAGTTCATAAAGTAATCAAATGTAAACCGGTCATCGTACATATACTTTAATATCTTGATATACATTTCTGCGGTAACCTTATTGTAACGGGTTAAGCCTGAGCCTTCCAATATTTCAAATGAATATCTGTCAATACCAAGCTCGCCTAAGAATGAGTTAATCACTTCCTGCCCGTCTTCAAGTCCGGCGGGAGTTGATTTGAATTTAGCGCCAAGCAGCTTAAAAATTGTTATTGCTGAATGGTTATCACTTTCCTTAAGCATGTATGAAAGTACATCATAAATTGAGTGGCTTACCTGCGAAACTTCTTTAACTCCTGTTGGGGTTACACCGCTTATAACTGTGCCCTGAACGCTTACACCAAGTCCGGATAAGGCAGAAGATAGCGTATTGCCTGCGCTTATACAGCCAGTGCTCTTATCAAGGCATAATGCCGATACATACGGCCAGTATGAAGGACCCGTATCACCCTTGTAGACACCTGATAATCCGTAATATTTGCTGTCAAAGTATGATTCATCCGCTACAATATTGCCTGTAATTTCTTTGATACCGCGTTTGGTTATTTCTTCCGCAAGGGTCTGTAAGTCACCTGAATTGAGGTCAGGATCACCATAGCCCTTTAGATAAAGATTGCCGTTTATGACGCCATCCTTAATATCGTTATCATCGGTATAAGCTATTGTTGGTATAGAGTAATTCGCGCCAAGTTTCGCAAATGCTGTTGCGCCGGTCACTATTTTTGTAATTGATGCCGGTATCATTGACATTTCAGGGTCAAGGTTGTAAAGCTCTTTATTGAAATCAGCATGCAGTACTTTGCACGATACTTTTATCCCCGCATTCTTTAAGGGCAGGCAAATGGAATCAAGCTTGCCTGTGAGCTCATCAATTTTGCTCTGCGGTATCTTTTGAGAATATGTAAACTGATAAATGAAAAGTACAGCAATAATTAAAGCTGCTTTTAAATATG
>JBDTNV010000131.1:0-9203 GCA_039933555.1 Ignavibacteria bacterium | reverse complement strand
TAAAAAAGGGCAGCCTAAGCTGCCCGTAAACGGAGGTGAATATTTTTGAATCAAAATTGCCTGAATGATACTATTTATTTTTTTGCTTTATCCATGTAATTCTTTAAAGAGCTGTCAAGAGCGGGTTTTTGCCCAACAGCAGTCTGCCAGTCCTTTAAAGCATTGGGTTTATCCATTGAGTTGAAATAGGAAAATCCACGGTTCACATATGCATCGGTCAGGTTTGGGTCAAGCTCAATTGCTTTTGAATAATCATTAATTGCCTGCGGGTACTGGCGTAGATTTGAAAAAGCAAAACCGCGTGCATTGTAATTCAGCGCGCCGGTTGAGCCCAGCTTTATGGCTTTATCAAAATCTTCCAGCGCAAACTGGAACTGGTCTGTATTCAGGAAAATGTATCCCCTGTTAATATATGCGTCTGCAAAAGCAGAATCTGTCTGTATAGCTTTGTTGTAATCAGGCAGCGCCTCAAATAATTTTTTCATGTTGGCATAAGCATAGCCGCGTGTGTTGTAATAAACTGCGCGGTTTGGATTGAGCTCTATTGCCTTGGTAAAATCGCTGACAACATTTTCAAATTTATTAAGGCTTAAATATGCAAAACCGCGGTTTGAATATGCATCTTCATACTTGGGATTGAGTTCAATGGCTTTTGAATAATCCTTAACAGCAGTAACAAAATCTTTCAGCAGTGCGTAAACATAACCGCGCCTGTTGATATAAATTGCGCTCTTCGGGTCTTTCTCAACGGCTTTTTCATAATCTGCCATTGCTTTGCTGTAATCATTCATTGTTATGTAAACATAGCCCCTAGCATCGTAGAATCTTGCGGTATCGGGGGCAATAGTGATAGCTTCTGAGAGGTCTTCAATTCCTTTTGGTAAATTGTTTTTTGAAATATTCAGAATGCCGCGCTGATACCAGGCGGTCTGGTTTTTCTTATCGATCTCTATTGCCTGGTTATATTCGTTCATTGCGTCATCAAGCTTGCCTTTATTCTGCAGTTCAATTCCGGATTTAAGATGTTTTGCCGATTCTTCAGGATTTCTTTGTGCGCAGCCAATAATCAGGGTAGAGGCGATTAGAATAAGAATTAAGTGTTTATAGATCATATTTAAGTTGAATTTTTGTATTATTTGTAGTAAGTTTAGAGAATTAAAAAACGACTTGTAATACCGTAAAATAGTTAGAAAAAAGATGAAAAATAACGCAAAATTTGCTGTTTCTTTGTTAATAATGTTTTTGATGATCATTGCATGTAACAGCGATAAATCAGATAAAGATAAGAAGACTACCGCGCCCAAACAGGATACAGTGAAAGTTAATAAAGACCAGTACAGGGTAGCTGAAATTTTCACAGGTAGCAAAGACCAGCTGATAGATCTTATCCAGGGACCGGCAACATTCAACATTTTTCATGAAGGTACGGGCAAATTTAAAGTACAGCTAAAATATCCTGACGGGCAGGTTGTGGAAGTTCTTGCAGATGTGACGGGTGATTATAAAGGTAAAAAACAAATTACAGTACCTGAAACACGAGCTTATGACCTTGATGTAGAGACTGAAGGAAAGTGGTCTGTTTACAGGGAGTAACTTTAAACACAGATTTTTTTTATAACAAAAAAGGAATAATTTGCATTATTCCTTTTTTTCTTTCCCCACTTAAAGCCTTATTAAAAAAGTTCTAAGTGTATAATTATTGATGAAGCCTAAACTATTTTATCAGAGGCCTGATCTTATTAATTTTGGGTCTAAGTTCAGCTTCATATGTTCTGTTTAAAAGAATTGCCTGTTCCCAATCGCGCGCGGCTTCTTTGAATTTTCTCTGCGCAAGATATGAAGTACCCCTGTTATAGTAGGTCTTAGCAAGCTTTTGATCTTTGATCACAACTGTATCATACTGGAATACGGCTGAATCAGGCTTGCCGAGTATATCGTAAATATTGCCCTTATTGAAATTCGCAATTGTATCATCAGGCTTAAGAAATAGAACCATATTGTAATCAGCCATTGCGGAATCATATATCTTGAATCTTTCATAAGCGTTACCGCGGTTCATATATGCCGATTGATTTCCCGGATTTAGCTTTATGTATTGATTATAATCTGATATTGCATCACGATACATTTTAATATTCTGGAAGTGGTTACCCCTATCAAGATAAGGACCCGGCAGAGTGGGTTTTTTTCTTATCAGTTCGTTCAGATCCTGGAATGCTTTTGTATTCCATACCTTGTATAGGCTGTCTCTTGGGATGCTGTAGCCCCTGTGGTATGATTCAAGTGAATCCTTGTAATCAAAGTTTCCTGTACCGTATATATCAGTGCTGTCGCGTTTCCTTATCAGGTTAGAATCAATAAGCTCCCTGATAATTTCATCATATTTAACCTGCTCAAGCGAATCTTTTTCTTTCTTTAGCTCGGTTTCGGTTTTCTTGGTGCATCCTGTAAACGCAATTGTAACTGAAATTATAAAAAGTAAAACAATGCCAACAATGGATTTGTTCATAAACTTTGATTTTTTAATAGAGAATTCAAATATATCCAAACAGATGATAAAATATTAAACAAAAATTAAGTATCACAAAGATTAGCTATTTAAGGTAATATATGTATACCGTAAGTACGGCATTTAAATTCAGTTACAAAATGAAGAAAAGCTTAATTATTTTGATTTCTTAATCTTTTTATTTTTTGCGATTGAATCCAAAGCCATCTTTTTCTTATAAATCTGAATTTTCTTCAAAAGGTTTTTATTATGGATACCCAGCATTTCTATTGCTAAGAGTCCCGCGTTTTTTGCATTACCAATTGCGACTGTTGCGACGGGAATACCTGAGGGCATCTGCACAATTGAAAGAAGGGAATCAATTCCCTCAAGCGCCTTTGTGCGGATCGGTACTCCGATAACAGGCAGGGGCGAGTGTGATGCCGCCATTCCGGGTAAGTGCGCCGCGCCCCCGGCACCTGCAATAATAATTTTTATTCCCCGCTTATGAGCAGTTTCGGCATATTTAGCCATTAAGTTTGGTGTCCGGTGGGCGGATGTGATTTTCATTTCATATGCCACACCGAATTCTTCACATACATTAGCTGCTTCCTGCATTGTCGGGAGGTCAGAATCACTTCCCATGATGATGCCGATAATTGGTTTTGCTTTCATGTTATTTTCTGCCACAAAGACTCTAAGACACAAAGTCTGGTTTTATATTATAATATTTTTTTCCGCCTTTTTTGCTTCGCTTAAGATCTTTTTCTGATCATTACCTACAACTGTAATGTGACCCATTTTTCTGCCGACCCGGGATAATTTCTTGCCATATACATGAAGATGAGTATTTGGGTCACCAAGCGCTTTGCTGTAATTTCTCACAACTCCCGGACCGTTTATTTTACCAAGCAGATTGATCATAACCGCAGAGGGCTTAACCATTTCTGCTGAGCCAAGAGGTAGGCTTAAGACCGAACGTATATGATTTTCAAACTGTGAAGTTACGCAGGCTTCAATTGTGTAGTGGCCTGAATTATGCGGCCTTGGCGCCATTTCATTAACAAGCAATTTGCCTGATGAAGTATAAAACATTTCGATTCCATACAGCCCAAAACCCGTTACTGCTTTAACTGAATTTAACGCGATATTCCGGGCTTTACTGATTATTGCTTTGCTCAATTTAGCCGGCGCAATTACAGTATGACAAATATGGTTTTTCTGAATTGTTTCAACGACCGGGTAAACTGCAATTTCTTTTTTTGTGCGGGCAACCATCACTGCAAGCTCCATAGTAAAATCAACAAACTCCTCAGCAAGCAGCTTTGAATGACGGTGTGTAAGTTTATCAAAGGCCAAAAGAAATTCTTTCCTGTTCTTTACCAGTGCGTTGCCGTAACCATCATAGCCCATTTTCCGTGATTTTAAAACAAAAGGAAGCGTTAAATATTTCACAACACTTTCAAAATCCCTTTTATGATCTACTTCAATGAATTTGGGCAGCGGAATATTATTTTTTTTAAGTGTCTCTTTCTGAATAAGCTTATCCTGAATCAAAGAAATGGTGTGAGAGGAAGGGAACACTTTTTTGCCAAGTGACTCAATATACTTTAATAACCTGGAGTCAATAAATTCATTCTCAAGAGTAATTACATCACAAACAGAAGCGAATTTTTTGAGCAGCTTTTTGTTGGAAGGGCTTCCCGTAAACTCAAACGCGGCAAGAGAGCCGGCAGGAGAACCGGGTTCCTTTTCAAGTATAGCAATATCAAATCCCATGCGTTTTGCAGCAAATGCTGACATTCGCGCAAGCTGTCCGCCGCCTAAGATCCCGATACATTTTGGTTTATTCAATTAATCAGAAAAAAGATTAGAGCAGAAATGTGATATAAAATCATCAGATAAGAGCAAATATCAAAAAAAATTTATGTAAATAAAATCTAATTTGGCAAGAGTTTCTAATGTGTTCCGTTAACAGCATGTGCGCGGACGAGCTCAAGCACTTCGCCGACGGCATCTTCGTTATTGGTTGAGTTTGTTACGTAATCGGCCTTACGCTTAAGCTCTGGGATAGCATTCTGTACTGCAATATTATAAGCGCCAAAATCAAACAGCGGCATATCGTTATGCCAATCGCCGATAACAGCGACATTTTTTTTGTTGAACCCAAGATGCTTTACCAGCCTTCTTACGCTTTCAAGTTTGTTGCTTTCCTTCTTCTTAATTGTAAGTAAATAATAATCATTGCGCGGTGATTTGGTAACACTTAAAGAGACTCCCCGTTTTTCAAAGAAGCCAAAGCCATGCTTTATATGCTTCATGCTTGCTTTATCTTCGCAGTATATCAGTATCTCAAGGACATTCTTCACTCCTGTAAAATCAGAAATTTCTTTTACAGGTGCACTAAGCTTAGTGTATTCCTTTACAACTGCATTCCTTGGCGTAACAAATAGATTGTGCTCATCGCACATTGTTATTTTGCCGTAATTATCTTCTGAAAGGCTGATGGCTTTGTGGACGAATGAATCTTTTATGACTCCCCGGTAAACAGTATTTCCGTCCCTGCTTTTTATGAGCGCGCCATCAAGAGTAACAAAGGGAATATCGATCTCCAGCTCATCTGCTATGTGAGAAGAGAAATGGTAAGACCTGGCTGAAGATAGTGTGCAGAAAATACCCTGTTTTTTGAGTTCTTTTGCAAGCTGCAGGGTCTTTTTCCCTACTTCGCCGTTCTTGTCGACCAAAGTACCGTCAATATCGATCACTATTAATTTTATGTCGTTCAGTCTGTGGGCCAAATTGCAATACTTTATTATTGGTAAGTTTATACTGTAAAACGGTTACTAAAATTTGTAGTCCTAATTTAAGTATCTAAATGCTTAAATAAAATTCATTTTAACAGGTTTTGTAGTATATCATCATAACTAAATGAGATAAAAGGATTAATTCTATAATTATCCGCCTTTTTTATTCCACTGAAATTAACTTAGTAATTTAGTAATTTTGTAAGATATGAAGTACAATTTCGGTGAAATAGAGCAAAAATGGCAGAAATATTGGGAAGATAACAAGACCTTTGCCGCGACAAAAGATGAAACTAAACCCAAGTATTATGTGCTTGATATGTTTCCGTATCCATCAAGCGAGGGCCTGCATGTCGGACATCCTGAAGGTTATACCGCAACCGATATCATTGCGCGGTATAAAAGAATGAAGGGTTTTAATGTACTTCATCCTATGGGCTGGGATGCATTCGGATTGCCGGCTGAGCAATATGCAATTAAAACAGGTATACACCCGCGAATAACAACACAGAAAAGTATTGATAATTTTAAGCGGCAGTTAAAATCTATTGGACTTTCGATCGATTGGTCGAGAGAAATTGCTACCATTGATCCGAAGTATTATAAATGGACACAATGGATCTTTATGCAGCTTTACAAAAAGGGATTGGCATACCAGGCTGAAATTTCCGTCAATTGGTGCCCTGAGCTTGGAACGGTTCTCGCTAATGAAGAAGTACCAGAGCAGATAGAAAAAGGTTATACAGTAGTTCGCAGACCCATGAAACAATGGATGCTGAAGATAACAGAATATGCTGAAAGGCTTCTTATCGATCTTGATATGCTTGATTGGCCCGAGAGCACAAAAGAGATGCAGCGCAACTGGATAGGCAAATCAGAAGGCGCGAAAGTAAGGTTTATGATCGCAGGGGAGGATTTAGGAGGGTTAAATACTCTTGAAGTATTCACAACCCGTCCTGACACTCTTTGGGGCGCTACTTATATGGTGCTGGCTCCTGAGCATCCGCTGATAGAACAAATTACAGCTCCGGATAATAAAACAGCAGTTGATATATATAAAGATAACGCAAAGAACAAATCCGATCTTGAACGTCAGCAGCTTGAAAAAGATAAATCGGGTGTGTTTACAGGAGCATACGCAATTAACCCTGTTAACAACGAAGAAATTCCAATTTGGATCAGTGATTATGTAATGATGGGTTACGGTACGGGCGCAATAATGGCAGTACCCGGGCATGATGAGAGAGACTGGGATTTTGCAACGAAGTTTCACATACCAATTATAGAAGTTGTAAAACCTGCGGGCAATCAGAAAAGTGATATTACAAAAGAGCCATTTGTTGATGACGGCGTTTCTGTGAATTCAGGTTTTATCACGGGGCTCAAAACCGAAAAGGCTAAGAAAAAAGTAATTGCGTGGCTTGAAGAAAAAGAGCTTGGCAAAGGAACAGTTCAGTATAAACTCAGGGACTGGCTGTTTTCACGGCAGAGATTCTGGGGCGAACCTTTCCCTATAATCCACCTGGATGACGGCACAGTTAAGATTCTGCCTGAAGATGAACTGCCGGTCATGCTGCCGGAAGTTGATAATTATAAAATAATCGGAACGGGTGAGAGCCCACTAGCCGGTATTACTGACTGGGTAAATACAACTGACCCTGAAACAGGCAAACCTGCAAAACGCGAAACCAACACAATGCCCCAATGGGCCGGTTCATGCTGGTATTACTTAAGGTTTCTTGACCCGAACAACGATAAGGAATTTGTAAACAAAAACCTGGAAAAATACTGGATGCCTGTAAATCTTTATATGGGAGGAGCCGAGCATGCTGTGCTGCATTTATTGTACGCGAGGTTTTGGCATAAAGTTTTGTTCGATCTTGGTTACGTATCAACCCGTGAGCCGTTTGTAAGGCTTTATCACCAGGGCATGATACTTGGCGAAGATTCAAACAAGATGTCAAAAAGCAGGGGAAATGTTGTAAATCCGGATGAAGTTATAGCTAATTACGGTGCTGATTCACTGCGCCTGTTTGAAATGTTCCTCGGGCCGCTCTCGGCAACAAAGCCCTGGTCAACAAACGGCATTGAAGGCGTTTACAGGTTTCTAAATAAAATATGGCGCCTTGTGGTAAACGAAGATGGAAGTATTAATGCAAAGATACATGATGTAAAACCCGAAGGTGATTCTGAGAGAATAATGCACAGGACAATTATGAACATCACCGAAGATATCGAAGATATGGATATGAAGTTCAATACCTGCGTAAGCGAGCTGATGATATATGTAAATGAGATATCAAGAATGGAATTCATACCGCGGGAACTGATTATTACACTGGTAAAACTTATTTCTCCTTTTGCGCCGCATATTGCAGAAGAGCTTTGGCAGAGGCTTGGCGGTAAAGGAACAGCATCATTTGAAAAATGGCCGGAATTCGATCCTGCAAAAGTGCAAAAGAGCGTTGTTACAGTAATTGGACAGGTTAACGGCAAGGTAAGATCTAAAATTGAGGCTGATACTGATACCCCCGATGATAAATTAATAGAGCTGATGAAGCAGGAC
Source organism: Ignavibacteria bacterium (assembly GCA_039933555.1). Lineage (GTDB taxonomy): Bacteria > Bacteroidota > Ignavibacteria > Tepidaquicellales > OLB5 > OLB5. The sequence continues at coordinate 1,345 of JBDTNV010000131.1, read as the reverse complement.
GAGAAGATAAGATCATACATAGAAGGCAAAGAGATAATTAAACAAATTGTTGTAAAGAATAAGCTTGTAAATATAGTAGTAAAGTAAATTCAGTAAAAGTATTATAATGAACTACGAACACAGCATACATTTTACGGTTGAAGAAGCAAATGATATGCTGGATAAAGTAAGGCCAATGATTGAAGAAATGATGACCTTGAAAAAAAAGCTTGATGCTAAGGGCTTTGATATTTTTTCTCATCAGTATCTCGGCGGCTCGGGTCCCAACGGCATGGGCTCGTTCCCTGAGGAAATGGAAAGGCTGATAACAATTTTAAAAGACCTTACGGCTGATGGCGTGATGGTAAAAGGGATTGACAGGGGGCTGGTTGACTTTCCGCATTTACGCAACAACGGCGAGGAAGTTTATCTTTGCTGGGTCTTTGGCGAGGGAGATATTGTTTACTGGCATACTATCCCCGAAGGGTTCAATGGAAGAAGAAAATTAAGTGAGTTATAAAATAAGGAACGGTATATTCGTTCCTTTTTTATTTTACTCATTGTCATTCCCGCGCAGGCGGGAATCCATAAAAAGAAGATTTTTATTAATCATAAAAAATTACAAACAACATAACAATATAAAACTCTGAAACAATCCGCTGCGGCGGAAAGAGTAACATAATAATATGGGAATATTAAATAAAGTAATAGTAGGAACCCTGCCTTTAGTTCCAAAAGGTATCGTAAGGAAATTCGCGAACCGCTATATAGCAGGTGATACAATTGAGCACGCAGTAGCAACTTCAAAGAAGCTGAATGGTAAAGGCATAATGGGTACAATTGATGTGCTTGGAGAGGATGTGTTCAATAAAGAAGACGCGACCCGCTCAAAGAATGAATGCCTGGAAGTGCTGAAGGCAATAGATAAACATAAGCTGAACTCGAATCAATCAATCAAGCTTACATCACTTGGTTTAAAGGTTGATCTTGATTTCTGCCTTAGCAATGTTAAGGAAATATTTGCCAAAGCAAAGGAATATAACATATTCGTAAGAATTGATATGGAAGATTCCGGCGTAACCAGCGATACCATTAAAATATTCACCGAAGCCAGGAAAACGTACAGTAACTGCGGTATAGTGCTGCAGTCATACATGCGCAGAACATATGATGATGCCAAAGAGCTGATCAAAAGCGGAACGAACTTCCGATTATGCAAAGGTATTTATATTGAGCCCGCTGAGATAGCTTTCAAAGAAAAGCAGGAAGTACGGGACAACTATATGAAGGTATTAAGGCTGATGCTTGAGAAAGATGCGTATGTTGGAATTGCTACACATGATGAATTTTTAATTGAGGGAGCTTA
>JBDTNV010000130.1:0-9245 GCA_039933555.1 Ignavibacteria bacterium | reverse complement strand
GAATAAGATCCCGAGTAAAATGGTTGTTGCTATTGTTTTTTGAGTTTTCATACTGCACCCCTTTTCTTTCTTTTTATGATAGTGCCTTCATAAAAAGGTTTGTTATTAATTTTATCCTGTTTAACCTGATCATGCGTTGCCTCATGGATCGCAAACATTTTTCCCTCTACAAACACCCACGTATAAGTGCTTAAATTCCCAAAGCGAAGCTTATCCCATTTTGCTTTGATCGTTACTCCGTTATTATCCGGATTTGTTTCTAACTTAATCTCCAAAACCTATATAACTTAAAGCGTTTACAACATACCCTGAAAAGCCGGGCATTGAAAGCAGTATCGGAAGCGTCATAGCAAGTACTGCAATTGCAAATAAAATGTTCTTTAATGATTTGAATATTAGTGAATTTAGATCCATAATAGTATCCCCCCTTGGACTATTAAGAAATTATATATTTTGCTACTTGATCAACCTTAGAAACAAGGTGATTAAACAACGCTGTTATTTAATCAAAACCATCTTTCTTGTTTCAGTAAAGCCCCCGGTCTGTGACACTGACCCGCGGGTGTTAAGCCTGTAGAAATAAACACCGCTTGGCATATTTACCGCGTTAAATGATACTTCATACTCGCCTGCCTTAAGGTTTTCATTCACCAGGGTTTTTACTTCCCTGCCCAAAATGTCAAATATTTTGAGTTCCGCAAATGATGAGCTTTTTAATTCAAACCGTATCTTTGTCTGCGGGTTAAACGGGTTCGGGTAATTTTGCCCCAGCGAAAAATTATCCGGTACATTGCTGTTAATGTTAACTATACCTATTACATTCATTGTATCCAGGTAAAAATTAACTGTATCCTGGTTAGTTGCCCCAAGGATAATCTCCCTTGTTTCGGTTTCATAGCCCAGTCTTTGTACAGTTAGATTGTACGTTCCGGGAGCCAGGCCGGTTATTGAATAATGCTGTGATTCATCGCTTACAACAGATCTCACAAAACTTGTATCTTTTTTCAGATATAATACTGAACCTCTCAGAAAGGGAAACGCGCCAACCGGAGGAGCAATATTCAGATATACAAAGCCGCTTATATTTGCAGCCAGGCTGCCGTTAAATGTAGCCGCAGCTTTTCTGATTACATTAATGTTAATATTGGTCAGGTTATTATCAGCATAAAGCACACCCGCGCTGAACCATTGAATGGTTGACGGATAATAAGTTGGTACATAACCCGTATCTATCACCTGATCCAGAAGCTCATCATCAGGAAATATCATAACCCTCAGAGTACTGTCTCTTTTTGGAACTCTTAGTAAAGAATAATTTCCGTTTACTACTAATGCTGAATCTACGACAATAATTTCTCTGGTAAAAACATCCATTCTTATGATCTTCACAAGTCCCGAAAGGACTGTATCGCTGTTATCGGCATACCTGATGCGGCCGCTTACAGAAACACTTGTGAAATTTCCCCACATTGCTGTATGGTATGACCATTTGCCGCCTGCTGTTGAATACTCACCGCCTGAAAACAAAACTGTATCAGTTGAGTTAAATGTGTAAAGCGCTTTAACATTATCGTTGTGTCCCGTCAGCATGCGGCTCCATGAACTACCGTCCCAGGTTGCTATTCTGTCAACAAAAAGTCCGGTTCCTGTTACCCTGAAATTACCGCCAACATAAAGCAGATCTTTGGAAACACTGAAGGCATTTACAACACCGTCATTTAAACCGCCGCCAACATTAACCCAGCTTGAGCCATTCCATTTAGCAATGTAATTGCGCGTATTGCTGCCGATATGATTAAAATCACCGCCTGCATAAAGCTCATTATTAAAAGATATTACCGCGTTAACATCATCATCAAAATCATTGTTGTTAAACGCGCTCCAGATTGTACCGTTCCATTTTGCGACATTGCTTATCTGTGTTGAGCCTGACTGTTCAAACCTGCCTCCGGCTACAAGATTACCTGAAAATAATGTCAACGCGTTGACCCTGTCACCGCTGCCTGTTAATCCGTTACCCATTGTAACCCAGCTTGAGCCGTTCCACCTGGCAACATTATTTGCGCCGCCGGACATCGTGAAATTACCGCCCGCAATTAAGCTTCCCGAAAATACAGCAAGGGCATTTACTTCATCATTTAAACCGCTGCCCAGCGCGCTCCATACTGTACCATTCCATTTTGCAATATTACTTACAGCTGTCCCGCCTGCGTTTGTGAATAAACCGCCTGCAATAAGATCAGTACCAAAAAAGGTAAGAGCATCAACTTCACCGGTTATACCTGAGCTTAATGCGGACCATGTATTTGTTGCCGGGTCATATGCCGCAATATTCAGTGCGTTCACTCCGCCAGCCTGGGTGAAAGTTCCGCCAACTATTATCTTCCCGTTAAAGGATGTTATAGCGTATACGTTACCGTTTGTACCATTCTGCAAACCGCTTCCCAGCGGCTGCCATGTATATGCCTGCGCATACCCATTAATTGTGCCTATGCATATGAGAGCTGCTGTTAATATTTTAAAAATTGTTTTCAATTTATTTTTCCTCTGATTTATCCCTTATTTGCCGAAAGATGTTTATCCCTAAAATCTTCCGGTTTATCTGCATTCTGCCATGACTGCTCAAAAAATTCAGCCATTGATTCTGCAAAATTCTGGTTCTTAACTATTATATCACTCCTGTTGTACCTCGAAACTGTCGGGTCAACAAGGCTGATGTAAACTACTTTCCTGTCAAATATTGCCATGTTCTGGTAAACTTTCTTTGTGAGTTTAACTTCTCCGCCTTCGCCTTCTGTTACTTTAAGCATTTCTATCAGCTTCTCCGGCCCTGCAACTATCCATTTGCCGCCCTCGTTAATGCGGAAATTCTCGCTCACTTCGTAAATTGTTTTTATCACGCCGCCATTCTTTATAAAGTTTGCAGTGAATTCATCAATCGCTGTATCTGCCATAACTTCAAGCTTATTCATAAGCAAAAGCTCTTTTGAGGAGTTTTCCCAATGCTGCATAAACTTTGCTGAGCGGTGTTTATTGAATCCTTTGATAAGCTCCACGTCTACCTTTTCCCCCTCGAGCTCTTTAGCCTTGAAGATCGGCGTAAGCTTATCAAAAGAATCCTTAAGCTTTGTTGATTTACTAACGTATGTATCGTGTATCTCTTTTTCTATCTTATCCTGTACAACCTTCGGGTCAATGATCTCGTACTTCGCCACACTGCTTGTCTGTATTTCGTTGCAAATACCTTTTTCGGTAAATGTCTTTAAAATATCATAAGCAGATGAACGTGCAATTTCAGCCTTTTTCGCTATTTCGCTTGCTGTCATTAAGTTGCCCTCAAACAGTACGCAAAATACACGGGATTCATAGTTTGTGAACCCTAAAGCTTCGAGATTTTTGATTGTGTCTTTCATTGAATTATTGCCGTCCTTTTAACTACGGCAATGATAACATAATTTATTTTGTATGTCAAGTCCCAAATAAAGATTATTTTTGACATATAATATACTGATATTGATGAATTTATGATTTTTCTACTGTATCCCTTGATGCTGAATAATTTATTTCCATTTAAGTTTTTTAACATTATAATATCTATACTTCTATCCTTTCCTGATGAATTTGTCCTTACTATCCTTTTACTTACTAGTTTCATGTCCTGTTTACAATTGTACTTAATTTCTGATATAAAATAGGCTTCTTTTCCTGTTGTAAAGAAGCCTAAAGTGTTATAATTACTTTACTAAAACCATTCTTTTTGTTTCTGAAAACTCACTTGTCCGTATTGTGTAGAAATATACCCCGCTCGAATACTTAGAAGCATTCCAGTTAAGCTCATATGTACCTGCATTGAATGAACTGTTTACCAGCTCTTCAACTTTTCTTCCGGTAACATCATATATTGACATGTTAACCATACCTGCCCTTGTTATGGAGAACTTGATCTTTGTATTCGGGTTAAACGGATTCGGATAATTCTGGTACAACGAATAATTCTCAGGTACGATATTTCCGTTACCTGTAACCGGAGTAAGATTATACTCTGCCGGTAAAGTTTTTATCATCGTTCCAAGAAGTCCGCCCGCGTAAACATGATTATCTGTATTAAAGAAAAGCGCTGAAAGTCCGTTGTCTGTAACAGTCGGCTGAACAATCCAGCTTGCGCCTGCATCGGTAGACTTAATTATTTTCCCGCTGCCGCCAATAGCATATCCAAAACTTCCCCTGAACTGAACTTTTGCGTAACCACCTGCAGGCGTAGGAAGCGCAAACCAGGAAGCTCCGCCGTCAGTTGTCCTGAATATATGTGAATTAGAAGAAATGTATCCGTTGTTAACATCAGTGAAAAATACGTCGCTCAGATTCTCAAACGGTACTGCAACGCTCATAGCTGACCAGCTTACACCTGCATTTGTTGTTTTTAAAGCTGCGTTGTTATCGCCGACAGTATAACCTGTGTTAGCATCTGTAAAAAATATTGAGCTCAGTAATGTACCGCCGCCGGAAATTGTTGTTGGCGTCCAGCTTGCTCCTGCATTTGTTGTCTTCATTTGCCTGCCGTAAGTACCTATTGCATAACCTGTATTATCATCAGTAAAAAATATATCCGTGAAAATTTCGTTTGTTGTGCTTACATAAACCTGCTGCCAGTTTGTTCCGCCATTTACAGTTTTATATAATGTAAGGCTGCCTGCAAGATAACCTGTCTGGTCATTCCTGAATGAAATGCCGTATATGGAAAGCGTGTACGTACTTACCTGTGAAACCCATGTATTGCCTGCATCTGTTGTTTTGAGTATATCACCCTGGTCGTAGCCTGTAACAGCATAGCCGGTTAAGTTATTTACAAACTTGATATTTGAAATATGATGCTCTGTTATAAATGGCGCTGTTATAAAACTTGCTCCCTGGTCTGTTGATCTTATCATTGCTCCGTATGTACCTGCAGCATGTATAGTTCCGTTTGGTGTGATAACTGCATCATAGTACTGTCTGATACTTCCAAGCCCGATTGCATGTTCTATCCAGTTATTTCCGCCATCTGTGGTTTTAGCGTAAACTGAGCCCGTGCCAAAAGCAAAACCTGTATTGGCATTCATAAACTTAATTGACTTCATATCTATTCCCGCATCGGAGAGCGCAAAATTCCATGTATCACCGCCATCTGTGGTTTTATAAACTCTTCCTTCTTCACATCCTGCAAATCCTGTCATCGCATTAAGGAATACCATGCTCTGTTTCTGGTAATTATCCTGGTAAACAAAATGCCAGTTCTCACCGCCATTTGTTGTCTTAATAATTTGGCCGCCTAAGGAGCCGCCTGAGCCAAATCCGTTCATCTCATCAAGAAAATATAGATTGTTTATATAATTCGCTCCGTCGGTAGTTTGTGTTACCCAGCTTAATCCGCCATCTGTGGTTTTCCAGATCCTGCTCTCCATAATAAAAAAGCCTAAAACATAACCGGTATTTGCGTTTACGAATTTTATATCCATCACATTGTAATCCGGCGCTGAAGGAAGCTGCAAGCTTGTCCAGGTTTGACCGCCATTAGTCGTTTTTCTCAACATCTGGTTATTTCCGCCTGCGTAGCCTGTGTTCGCATCAACAAAATCTATACTTGTGAACTGACCCTGTATATCTGAATTTAATTTTGTCCATGTTACTCCGTTATCCGTCGTTTTAAGGATTGTACCATATGCACCGGCTGAGTATCCGATGTTATCGTTTACAAAATCAATTGCGTTTAAAGTGTTTCCCTGTGGCTTAGGATTCATCCACTCCCAGTTATCGTTCATCTGGGAATAAATATTTGAAGATAAAAAAGTTAAAACGAGGGCTATAAGGCTTAAAATTGCTTTCATTTGATTTTTGTTCTCTTTCTTTTGAATTTTAGTTATTTTGGAGTATAACATCTTTTTATATTGTTATCGATTTATTTTACTAAAAGCATTCTTTTGGTTTCGGTGAAATCATTAGTAACTATTGTGTAGAAATAAACGCCGCTTGAGTACCTGGATGCATTCCAGTCAGCCTGGTAAGTTCCTGAGCTAAATGAACCGTTTACAAGCTCTTCAACTTTCCTGCCGTTTACGTCATAAACGGTTAGTTTTACATTACCTTCTCGTGTTATTGCAAACTTAATTTTAGTTGCAGGGTTAAACGGATTAGGATAATTCTGCCAAAGACTAAAACTTTCCGGAGCAGTGTTACTATTTCCATTTACAGGAGTAAAATTGCCCTGATTATACTTAATTGTAACAAAATCTGAGTTAAATGAGTTCACACTGTTACCTGTTACATATACGTTGCCAGTATTATCAACTTTCACGGATGTAGCGCCATCATTCAAATTACTTGAACCGTTAAACTTTGCAGCCCACTGCTGCTGGCCTGCAAAATTATACTTTACAGTTGCATAGTCATATATCGCCCCGTTTATCCTCTCTTTTCCGGTTACATAAACATTGCCGTTGTTATCCGTAGTTACCGCGCTTGGTTCATCAATGCTATTTGCCGCGCCATTATACCTAGCTGACCACTCCTGGCTGCCTGCTGAATTATATTTTACAGTCGTGTAATCTATGCTCGTTCCCGCACCCGGGCTGCTGCCGGTTACATATATGTTTCCATTGTTATCCAGTATTACCATCTTTGCCAGATCTGAAAGATTTCCGGTACCGTTATATGATGCTACCCACTGCTGCTGGCCAGCTGAGTTATATTTTATTGTCACATAATCGTTTAAAGATTCGGTAGAATAACATGAGCCTGTTACATAGATACTACCACTATTATCAATAGCTATTGAAGTTGCAAAATCGGAATAATTTGCCGCGCCATCGTGCCTTGCTATCCACTCTTCTGCTCCGTTAGAGTTATATTTAATCGTTAAATAATCCTGCGAACCAATTGCTGATGTAGTTTGGCTTGAGCCCGTTACATAAACATTTCCCGAATTATCTACAACTATACCGGTTGGCACATCCCAATCATTACCCGGACCGTTATACCTTGATACCCACTCTTCAGTACCTGTGGAATTATATTTTATTGTAGTATAATCTAAAAGCGAACCGCTTCCGTTGCTCCATCCGGTTACATATACATTCCTTGAAATATCAACAACAACCTTTAACGCTTTATCTGAATTGTTTGCAGTTCCGTTATACCGTGCATCCCACTGCAGTTGACCTTCTGAATTATACTTTACTGTCGCATAGTCATCAAAACCGGTTACCGACCTGCTGGAGCCTGTAACATAAATATTACCTGAATCATCGGTTATCATCCACTGTGCATCATCATTGCCATGTGCGGGTCCATCATATCTTGCTTCCCAAAGCAATGCACCTGCTGAATTATATTTAAGAACTGTATAATCCTGTGCGTTAACTCCCCTGCTGCTGCCTGCCACGTAAACATTGCCTGCATTATCTACAATAACATTTCTTGCTGAATCTGTAAAATTGGTTGGACCGTTATAATCTGCCATCCACTGCTGTGATACCTGTGACGAAATTGTGAAACTGAGGGCCATAAGAAGTATTAATGCTGTTTTCATTTTTTTGTATATTAATTGTTTTGTTTAGTTTAGAATATATTATTTTACTAAAAGCATTCTTTTGGTTTCGGTGAATTCCTTTGTAACTATTGTGTAGAAATAAACACCGCTTGAATACTTGGATGCATTCCAGTCAACCTGGTATGTACCCGCGCTGAATGTACCGTTTACAAGCTCTTCAATCATTCTGCCATTAATATCGTAAATTGCCATGTTTACGTTGCCTGCTTTTGTGATTGAAAACTTAATATTTGTTGTGGGGTTAAACGGATTTGGATAATTCTGACTTAAACTAAATTGTTCAGGTAATTTCCCTGAAATCTCTTGTACAGATACCATTTCTGAAAGAGGTCTCTTAAAAACTCCACTGCCGTTAGTACCCGCATAAATATTTGAACCTGATACCGTCAGCACCCATACAGTAGTGTTTGTTAAACCTGCATTCATCGATATCCAATTCGTCCCGTTATTAGTTGTGCGAAATACACCTTCGTTATCTGTAGCTGCAAACATTGTTGTGCCAGAAAAAGCGAAAGAATGAATATATGTATCTGTTAAACCATTGTTAATAGTTATCCAGCTTGAACCGTTATTAGATGAATAAAATGCTCCGTTCCCTGTGCCCGCATATAAGTTTACCGGAACAGATGGATCTACATTAAGCGTCCAAACGTCAAGGTTTGTCAAACCGTTAATTACTGCTTGCCAGTTTATTCCGTTATTTGTTGAAAGAAATACCCCGCCGCCAAATGTACCTGCAAATAAATTTGTTCCTATAATAGCCAGTGATGTAATTCTTGTGTTTGTCATACCTATGGTTGAGTTTATCCAGTTTGCTCCGTTATTTGTTGACCGGAAAACTCCGCCGCCATCAACGCCTGCATACAGGTCACTTCCTGATACAGCAAGCGCAAATACATTCTGATTGGTTAAAGGCGCAAGTGAGCTCCAGCTTGTACCATTATTGGTTGAAAGAAATACCCCGGCACCTTCAGAACCGGCATAAAGATTTGTTCCTGAAATTGCAAAAGCGGGAAATTCCAGACCAACAAGTCCTGAATTCATTACTGACCAGCTGGTCCCGTTGTTGGTTGATCGGAACATTCCGTCACCGCTTGTACCCGTAAAGATAGTTGAACCCGAAAATGTTATCGTGCGGATGTAATAACCATCCAGACCCGTTTGTGTCCACTGTGCCTTTAATGGTTTTACAATGGATAACAGGCATATTATTAAAAAGATTAAGCTGCTGCTGTTTACAAGTCTGGATTTATTATTCATGATCTTAATAATTAAATGAATGTTATAAATATATTATTTTACTAAAAGCATTCTTTTTGTATCAGAATATTCGTTTGTTACTATAGTATAAAAATATACACCACTGGAGTATCTTGCTGCATTCCAGTCAACCTGGTATGTGCCTGCGCTGTATGAACCGTTTACAAGCTCTTCAACTTTTCTGCCGTTTATATCATAAATAGCCATGTTAACATTACCTGATTTTGTGATCGCAAACTTAATGTTTGTTGTCGGGTTAAACGGGTTTGGATAGTTTTGTTCAAGTTTACATTTTGCCGGTAATTCAGAAGAAATATTCTGGATGCCTAAAGGAGGCCTGACGTTTACTCTTTTACTAGGGGCCCAGTTCCAAATATCGTTATTTAGCGACCCGTTGCTG
>JBDTNV010000129.1:0-9418 GCA_039933555.1 Ignavibacteria bacterium | reverse complement strand
CGTTGTCGCCCAGTTTGATTTCTTCGGTACTGACCGTGTCATTTTCGTTGACAATCGGCACGACGTGAAATTCGGCCAAAGCCCGCAGCGTGTTTCGGACATTCAAGTAGCGCGAACGATTCTTGAAATCGTTGGCGGTGCAGAAGCGCTAAGCAAAGGATAAAATACTAGACATTAAGAACTTAAAAGGCGTTCAATTCCAAAATTGACCGCCTTTTTTTATTACTTGTACAGACGTCCGGCTGGGACGTCTCCCCGCTTTAATAGCAGAGAATTTCTGAATACTCAAATTATCTATTTCTACTATAACTTGAGACGACCCACCGGGTCGTCTCTACAGAACAATTAGATAAAAAAATATCAGCTCCCCTCCTTTGATAAGTCAATGATCTGGCATAGACAGTGAGGGGAAAATCCAGCTTTCGCTGGATTTCGGGTGGTCTGAACATAAAATCTTATACTACCTTTACAAAGGGCCAAGACTCGCTACGCTCCTTCAGAATGAGTATATTTGTAAATGGAAACTGACAATAACTTAAAATTTTTCCGCATATTCCCTCTTGGTGAAGGGTTTGAGGTCTGGGTAGGCAAGCATTCAGAGGCCAATGACCTGCTCTCATTCAAATACACCAAGCAAAATGACCTGTGGTTCCACGTTCGTGGCACGAGCGGTTCACATACAATACTTAAGATTCCCGAAGAATTTGACGGAGTAATACCAAAAGATTATATTAAAACAGCGGCTGAGATCTGCGCTTTTTACAGCAAGGCAAAGAACGCTAAGTCAGTTCCCGTGGCTTATACTGAAGGAAAGAATGTTTCTAAATACAAAGGGGCTAAATCAGGCAGTGTGGTTATTAAAGGCGAAAAGGTGGTGAAAGTCCAGCCGGGAATTCCAGTATAAATGTCAAAGGCATGCCTTTGACCTACAACAAATCCTAAAAATCGTTTATAAGCTTATTTATCTGAACTTCTACTTCGCTTATTTTACTCTCTAACACTTCAGTGCGTTCAGGTTTTATCTTTAACAGATAAGTATAAGCTTCCATTGCGTCAAAATAATTCCCCTGCTTTGCAAAAATATCAGCAAGAGTTTCAGTGATAATTTTTACTTCAAACTTATTCTTAAGCCGCTTCTTTTCATAGGTGGGTTTTTTACCTTCTTTCCTGAAGAAATGAGGTGTCTCAAATATTTTACTGAAATCCGAGTATTCATTCGATTCTTCAATTTGCTGAAGGTCAACTTTTTCTGTTGAAAGCTCTTCAATTTCGTAAGTCGGGAAGAGATTGAAGTTAAAATCATATTCATTATAAACCGGCGCTTTAAATTCCAGCTTGGGCACTATATCATCTTCATGCCTGCGTGATACTTCGCTTTTGGTAAGCTCTGATGCTATATCAAGGTATTTCTGCGCTATTGCCATCTCAGGATGCTCCGAGAGCAGCTTTTCAAAGAGTTTTTTGGCATCCATAAAATACCTGTTGCTTAAATATGCTTTTCCCATTAGCAATTGCGCGGTTACATAGTTTGGATAGAATTTCAATCCAGCCTGAAGCAGCTCAATTGCTTCATTTATATTCCCATTTATCAGGTAATAATTCGCAAGCTTTACAAATTCCGGTGTCAAAGGATTACTCCGGATTTTATCCTCAAGCTTTTGGATCAGGTATTTTATTATATCTGTATCTACCAATTCTTATATCTTTATTTTTTACGCCTGGTTTTCTGCTATTTTTTTGTTTGTATCAATTACGTGCTTTATTGAAAGATACGCAACGAGCCCGAAACCGAATGTATACATAAGCTGGAACGGTATTGCCGATATCTGCAAAGTTACTGCAGAAACCACCACACATGCAAGGCTGTATAATGCAATAAGTAACTCAAGTATGACCGAAAACTTTACTACCTTCTTATGAACATACTTTTTGTCCTGCCAAATATCTTTATCGCCTTCAATTCCGTATTTGGGTGTCCTTACAAATTCAGATTTTTTATTTATGAGCGCTTCGAATACCGCCTTGGTATTATTAATGGCAAATCCCATACTTCCTGCCATAAATACGGGGAATAATAAAATTCTTGAGCGCCAATCTTCATAAACATCCTTCTGTGAATACAAATAAAACAAAAACGATGCAACAAATGCAAGTACAAATACTGACATGAACATAAAATATGTATCATACAATCCGGTATTTTTAATAAGCACTATGGGCATATTCAAAAGACATGCGAGCAGTATGAACGGGAACACAATATTATTTGTCAAATGGAAAGTGCACATTATCTTTGTCTTAAGCGGTAATTTTGCTTTCCATACCCTGAACAACATTTTTTTGGCTGTTTCAATAGCTCCTTTTGTCCAGCGGAATTGCTGCGATTTAAGTGAATTGATCTCAGATGGTACTTCAGATGGCGTAGTGAAATCCGTTAAGTATCTGAACTTCCAACCTAATAGCTGCGCGCGGTAAGAAAGGTCAAGATCTTCAGTTAACGTATCAGCTTCCCAGTTGCCGGCATCAAATATACATTGCTTGCGCCACACGCCGCTTGTCCCGTTAAAATTAATGAAATATCCTGCTTTGTTCCTGCACTGCTGTTCAAGTACAAAATGCCCGTCAAGTGCCAATGCCTGGATCTGTGTTACAAGTGAATAAGCGCGGTTCAAATGCTCCCAACGCGTTTGAACCATTCCTATATTTGGGTCCTTAAAGAAAGGCAGCACGATCTGAAGGAAATTCTTACGGGGAATAAAATCAGCGTCAAATATTCCCACAAATTCCCCTTTTGCAGTCTTTAATCCTTCTTTTAGCGCGCCGGCTTTATATCCGGTGCGGTCAGTCCTGTGAATATGCTGTATATCAAAACCCCTTAACTGGTACTCCTTCACAATGTTCGCGACAATTTCCACTGTTTCATCTGTTGAGTCATCCAACACCTGTATTTCAAGCTTATCGATCGGGTAATCCATTTCGCAAACTGTCTTTATCAGCCGTTCAATAACATACATTTCGTTGTAAATAGGCAATTGAAGCGTAACTACAGGGTATTCGCCGATCTTACCGCTGAAGTCATCCCGCTTATGCCTGTGTTTTAAGTAATAGTATATCATTATGAAACCATGCGAGCCGAACGTAAACAATATTAAGAGTGAACCTATATACGTAAATAGTATTATTTTTTCCAATTTATTATTTATCTTTCAAAAAACTAATATATTAATTTAATAAATGCTAACAATATACATTGCAAACAAAATCTGTTTTACCAGTTCGAAATTACATCAAGCAGAATATCTTCAGTTATTTTATCTTCAGCAGATCTTACACCTTCATCACGCTTGCTGAAACCACCTGTTGAGCTGTCATATTCGCCCCAGTTCGAAAAATCTTTCTTCCAGATACTTTTTTGTTTCTTTAGATTAGTAAATTCAACAGAAACTGTTATGGTTACTTTCCTTCTTGATACTGTTTCATTACCGGTAACAACCAGCGCTTCATCGGTTATTGACTTAACCACACAATCTATCAAACCGTCAGCTTTGGTCTTCTCGGCATATTCAAGCGTATTATCATTGATGAATTTATTTTTAAGCAATGTGGTCAGCTCTTCACCAAGGTTTGGCAATCCGAAACCGCTTTCATCCCTGATGGTTGGAATATTTATCGTCTTAATTCCTTCAGGCGGCGCAGCTCCTTTAAAGCTGTAATTGCATGAAGCCATACCTATTAACAACGGTAATGCAGCTGTGAAAAACAGTACTTTCTTTATATAAATACTTTTCAATTGTACTTTCCGTTCTTTAATCCGTATTGTTTAAATTTCCTGTATAAGGTTCTGTTGCTTATCTTAAGCTTATCTGCTATTCTGTTGATGTTACCATTGTATTTATTGTAATAATATGTCAAAAGCTCCTGCTCAAACTCATCAAATGAAATATTTTCAATTTTGTCATCACTTACATAAAAGCCATTTTCAGGAATTGCTTCGGACTTTGCTTCTTCCATGTGAGTTAACTGGTGCTTGATATCCATTATATCCTTTTTAAGCTCAAATAAAGCCCCAAAAAGCAATTGTCTTTCATCCTGTTTGTTGTATCCATTTACTGTCGCAGGCATCAACTCTGCTTTAGGTATGCTTAACTGCCTCATTACATCATCAATATCTATTATCTTATCTGAATTAAGTGTTATAAGGCTTTCGGTAAAGTTCTTAAGCTGCCTTACATTGCCGGGCCAGTTATAATTTCCTATGAATTCCATTGCTTCAGATGTTATGCCCTTGAACTCAATTGAATTTCTTTTGGTGAATTGGCTGATAAAGCTTTCAAACAATAACTTAATATCGCTTTTCCTTTCACGCAAAGGAGGAATTGTTATATTGATAGAGCGAAGCCTGTAATACAGGTCCTCACGGAAAGAATTGCTTTGTATAAGTTGTTCAAGATTCTTATTTGTTGCTGCGATTATCCTTACATCAACTTTCTCGGTCCGGTTGCCGCCGACCTTCATATACTCGCCGTTCTCGATAACCCTCAGGAATTTTACCTGGGTCTGCATGGGAAGCTCACCTATTTCATCAAGAAAAATCGTCCCGCCACTGGCGGCTTCAAAGTATCCCTTTCTGTTTTCAGTAGCGCCGGTAAATGAACCCTTAACGTGTCCGAAGAGTTCACTTTCAATTATACCTTCGGGAATTGCCCCGCAGTTAACGGTAATAAAAGGTTTATCGCTGCGTTTGCTGAGCTTATGTATCTCATTTGCAACAACTTCCTTTCCTGTGCCGCTCTCACCTGTTATAAGCACGGTAACATCAGTAGGGGCGACCTGTTTAACGATCTCCCTTAGCTCTACAATAGGAATCGAATCCCCAAGCAATTCGCTATTATGTAATTCTTTATTCAATATATTTTATCTATGCTCTTACTTAACCTAAATTTCAAAAGGGTTTAAACCATTTTAATTTAATGATACAGCTTCACCAAACAGAGTTGCTGAATTAGCCCTGTTTATCCTTACCATTATTTTATCACCTGGTTTTGAGCCGTTAATTGGAATGATTACTGTCTTGTTGCCTTCGGTTCTCCCAAATAACATCTTGTCTGATTTCTTGCTTATGCCCTCAATTATGACTTCATACTCTTTACCAACTGATTCAACATTTTTTTCATTTGAAATTTCCCTCATCACTTCAACAATTTCCATAAGTCTGCGTGTTTTCACTTCTTCGTCAACATCATCTTCCATCTTCCATGCCTTTGTCTTTTCGCGGGGTGAATATTTGAACATATACGCACCATCATATCTCACTTCTTTCATAATATCTAATGTCATTTTATGATCTTCTTCTGTTTCAGTGCAGAACCCTGTGATAATATCTGTCGAAAGTGTCGCATCAGGCAGTATTTTTTTGATATTATCCATAATGTTCATGTAATGCTCGACTGTGTAGCTCCTCTGCATCAGCTCCAGCACCCGGTTTGAGCCTGATTGAACCGGCAGATGGATATAATTGCATAAATTATCGTACTTGGCAATTGTCTCAATGAGCTTTAGCGAAAGATCCTGCGGGTGTGAAGTGGTAAATCTTAACCGGATATCAGGTACAGCTTTTGCGCATGCTTCCAGCAGGTCTGAAAAATCATATTTCTCGCTTATGTATGAATTTACATTCTGTCCCAGCAGAGTTACGTCCTTAAATCCTTCATTCTTTAATTGCTTTACTTCTCTAATAACGCCTTCCAGTGGGCGGCTTCTTTCCCTGCCGCGTGTAAACGGAACCACACAGAAGCTGCAAAACTTATCACATCCCCGCATGATTGATAGCCATGCGCTTATCCCTTCTTTGCGCAGAGGCAAAATATCATCGTAGGTTTCAACACGTGAGAGCTTTACCGCAATTCCCTTTTCACCGGTATCAATTAAATTATCTATTAATGAGGGTAATTTTCTGTATTCATCCGGGCCAAGGACAAGATCAACAACTCCTTTTTTTGTTACAAGGTCACGTTTCAGCCTCTCGGCCATACAGCCAATTATGCCAACTACAAGCTTTGGATTTCTCTGCTTATATTTTTTTATTTCCGTTAATCTCTGAAGCACTCTTGCTTCGGCGTTTTCGCGGATACTACAGGTATTAATAAGTATAATAGCTGATTCATCAATATTTTCAGTTATATCATATCCGCTCTTATCCATGATGCCGTTTACAATTTCAGTATCAGCAAAGTTCATCTGGCACCCATAAGTTTCAACATACAGCTTTTTTCCGGCATCCTGTGTTAGTGAATTATCACCTGTAAAGGTTTCTATCGGTATATATTTTTCGAGGTCTCTTGTTTCCAAAATTATTCTATCTTACTCCCGATACTTTTAGATCGCGTGCTCTTATATACTTGAATTCATTCTGCCCGCAAACCTGGGGATTCATATACAAACGAAGCTCAAGCCATACGGAATCAGATGGTATAGCAATTTCAAAACTGTGGTACATATTCACATTTTCGTTATTGGATGAGTATAATACCTCATTTGTTACATTTACCGTATTGCTTAAAACCGATATTGTCGCATGATCACTGGTTGAAAAGCCGTCAAACTCTACTTTAATTTTGCTGTACCCGCTGAAAGAGAATGTATCATTTAAAAAATGGCTCCTTGTATATGCATAACAGCCCGTAACAACGGCGCTATCAACCAAACCCTGCTCCTGGTAAAGCAATGTTTCATTATTTACATTATTCACTGCATTATCTTTGCCGCAGGAATAAAGAAGCAACGAAATGAGCAGGATAATTATTAATGAATTAATATTCTTCAATGTAACCGGATCGTTTCTAACCAATTATGCATTAACCTTTTCTTTTGAAAGCAAGTGGTCTTTAATAATTTCTGAAATCCCCTTTGCATCAAGCTTTAAGTCGCGGTATAATTCATCGGGTGTGCCATGCTCAACAAACTTATCAGGCAGGCCGTGAACTAAGATATCGACATCCTTAATTTTCTGCTGGTTCATAAATTCAAGTATCGCTGAACCAAATCCGCCTGTGATCACATTATCTTCAAGCGTAATAACTTTCTTATGCCTTGAAAAAACATCCTTAAGTAATTCAGCATCCAGCGGCTTAACGAACCTTGCATTAACTACTTCTATATCAATATTTTCCTTTGCAAGCTCTGCCCTCACCTTCATGCCAACATCAACCATACTGCCGATTGCAATTATAGCTGCATCACTTCCTTTTTCAATTATTTCGCCCTTACCAATTGGGATCTGTGCAAATGGTTTTATTTCAACACCCAGCGCGTTTCCGCGTGGGTAACGTATTGCAATTGGTCCTTTTTTGTAAAGTGTGGCAGTGTATAACATATCGCGCAGTTCCTGCTCATCCTTGGGCGCCATTAATACAACCCCCTGAATTGCACGGAAGAAACTTAGATCTAGCGCTCCATGGTGTGTAGGGCCATCGGCGCCAACTATACCGGCTCTATCCATAACAAATATCACTGGTAATTTCTGAATTGCGCAATCATGGATTATCTGGTCAAACGCTCTTTGAATAAATGATGAGTAAATTGCGCAAACCGGGGTGAATCCTTCTGTTGCCATTCCCGCCGCAAATGTTACTGCATGCTGCTCGGCAATTCCAACATCAAAATATCTCTCAGGCATTGCTTTCTGCAAAATGTCCAGACCCGTTCCATCGGGCATTGCTGCAGTAATACCAACTACTTTTTCATTCTCTTTGCATATTTCAACCAACGCATCACCAAAAATCTTTGTGTAAGCAGGTGAGCCGCCTGATTTTTTTATTGCAAGCCCGGTATCTTTATCCCACGGTGTTGAAGCATGGAATTTCTGGAAGTGATTCTTAGCCGGTTTATAGCCATGCCCTTTTTCAGTTACAACATGCACCAATAACGGACCGGAAAAATCTCTTATCTCTTCAAATATTTTTACAACATTAACTATGTTATGGCCGTTAATGGGTCCGAAATACCTAAATCCTAAAGCTTCGAAAAGCATTCCGGGAGTAACGACACCCTTTAAGCCGCCTTCAACTTTTGCTGCAAATCTTTTTAGCCTGTCGCCAATTTTGGGGTCAAGCTTACCGGTTGCGTCCCAAACGTAATTCCTGAACTTATTGTATGATGGGTTTGAAAGGAACTCGTTGAAGTAATTATGCAATGACCACACATTCGGCGCAATTGACATTTTATTATCATTGAGCACTACTATCATATCTTTCCTAAGCAGGCCGATATTATTCATAGCCTCGTATGCCATACCGCCTGTCATTGAACCATCACCGATAATACCAACAACCTTGAATTTCTTTTTGAGGAAATCCCTGGCAGTTGCAACGCCAAGTGCTGCGCTAAGCGAAGTGCTTGCATGTCCCGCGCCGAATACATCATACTCACTCTCAGCGCGCTTCAAAAAACCGCTGATTCCGCCATACTGCCTTATTGTTTTAAGCTGCTCTTTTCTGCCGGTAAGTATCTTATGTATATAGCCCTGGTGGCCAACATCCCATATAAGTTTATCATCGGGGGTGTTGAATACATAATGCAGGGCAACAGTCAGCTCGGTTACCCCAAGCGATGCCCCTAAGTGACCGCCTATTTTTGAAATTGTATCAACAAGAAATTCCCTTATTTCCTCAACCAGAACTTTTAACTCAGTTAAGTTCAGTTTCTTAAGGTCATTGGGGTTGTTAATAGTTGATAGATACTTATACTGGTTTTCCAAATTATTATTTTTTATTTATACTCTTTTATTTCTGTACTCTTAGAACTCTTATTTATTTCTTTTATACGTAATTCAGCGTCATTCAGCTTATCATAACATACCTTGGTCAATGTTAAGCCCTCTTCATAAAGCTTAATTGTTTCTTCAAGCGTGCAATCTTCACCTTCCAGCGATTCCAGAATTTTCTCTAATCTCGAGAATGAATTTTCAAATGATACTTCTGTCTTTACTTTTTTTTGAGCCATTATATTATTTTTGCATTCTTCTCATTATCATAAAACCTGATCTCAACTTCTTCATCTTTCTTAAGCTGTGCTGCCCGTGTTACAATCTTATTGAAATCAAACTGCAAACGCATTTCATCAAGCTCAACTTTTTTCTTAACGATTGCATACCCTTTTTTCAGGTTGGTATCTGGCGATACATGATGAAGTGTTTTTTTGTAAAATTTTACCTGGCTTTTATAATTACTTAGCCTGTTATTTGTGATGCTTGTAATTCCCTTCGAAAAATCGTCCAATCTCTGGTAAAAATTGTAGATAAGATCTTTGGGACGGTTAAAATAATAACTTCCCTGTATCTCACGAACCGCATTTTTGTAACCATCGAGTTTTGTTTGGACAAAACTTCTACAAAAATACGAAAATTTGTCAAGATTTTCAA
>JBDTNV010000128.1:0-9481 GCA_039933555.1 Ignavibacteria bacterium | reverse complement strand
CTGAAACCTACAGCTTAGAAGGCTGTCGCTCTATCCGATTGAGCTATGGGCGCAAAGATTTCAGTCATGAAGTTACGAATATAAAAATTATGAAAATTAAAAGAAATATAATAAGAATTCGCTATTTATACTTAATTTTCAGATAAAGGATAGTTGACATTAACACAATTGATACTGTATTTGCTGCAATTATAGGAAGGCTGTTAATTAATATTCCGTAAATAAGCCAGGTTATGAGTCCAAATTCAAGCATTATAACCATCGGGAAAGAAATATCTTTGGTATGCTTTGTCTTGATAGCCTTAATTGATTGGGGTAGGTAAGCGAAAGTTGTTAGACATGCTGCGGCTAAACCTAAGACAAGTGTAAAAGTTTCCAATTTACTGTATCTGCAATCTAATATTAAGGCCCGCCTCGTTTGTCGTCCTTGTTGTAATTTGGAGGTTACTGCCTGTAGGTTCAATTTTTGTGTACTTATAGAATAACTGCATCGTAACACTTCTTGAAAGATTATACTGGATTGAAGGACTGAGTGATGTTGATGTTGACCCGTTTTGTGAATTAGCTTCCCAGTTAAAATTTTGATAAGAATAAACCTGGGGGTCATTTTTTGTTCTGGTGTACGAAAAAGAAATTGTTAAATTGTTCTCGAGCGATAATCCGAATATAGGAAGTGAAAAACCGGATTTAGTATAGCTGGCGTTTATTGCCAGGTCATTAGTTGCAGTATTTGTCAGCTTTGCATTACTTGGCTCCAGAATATAATTATTAGTCTTACTTATCTTAAATGATGCAGTAAGGCTGCCGCCAGAGATCTGTTTAAAATTAAAATTAACTCCAACAAGCGGGGTGAATCCGGAAGTTAGCGCCTGCGCGCTGATATATTCAGGAGTTAATCCGTTATATGTAAGTACTTTTCTGTATTCGCTGGAGTAACCGCTTTCAACCGTAACAGATTGCGCAAAATTAGAGAACATTTCAAATTTCTCCAGACCCGTCAAAGAAAGGGTCCAGCTTGGGAAGGGGAACGATACCAATTTCTTTTCAAAATTATCTGAAATGATTTGAGCCTGGTTTACGGGATCGTTGGGACTGCCAAGCTTATCGCCTACTTCACTTGAAGTTTCGCCCAATGAAACAAAAAAGCTGGGCCTTGTAATCGTTCTGTTTTCCTGCGAATTTACAGGAAGGCCTAATAATCCCAGTGAATCTGAATTGTATGTCAGTGCGTTAATTGTCGCTGTTCCCGTTTTGTAAGTAAAATTTAACTTTAGATTATTGGGGAATATTGGTGTAATAAATGTATTGAACGTATAAGTATTCGTTAAATTATTATTATCAACTAGCGTAGTTAAAGGTACCCTTTTGCCCGGGTCTGTTATCCAGCCCAGCTGGTACATCCTTGAAGGGCCCAAATTTTCTTTCGCTCCAAGCTGCATCCAGAAATTACCAAAACCCGGCCTGCCGAGAATTGCAGGATTTTGTAATTGTTTTGATTGCGCATAAGTAACTGATACCTGGTCAGGAATGAATGTTCCTAATATCTTTAAGATATCCTGGGGATCCTGATTTTGATATCCTTTTTGAGAGCCGCCAAGAATATTATTTTTAGGTTTAAAGAAATTAAATATATTATTCAATTTAAGATACGCAGTTGCCTGAAGATCAGTTGTATAACCAACATTGCTGCCCTGAGAATTATTGAATTGCGAAGCACGCCAGCCGTAAATTACCCTGTAACTGCTGGTAAGATCTACAATTTCTCTCAATCCCGGAATATTAAATTTGGGATTGAATGAAACTGTTTGCGAATAATCAAGATCTTTGCCCCAGTTTATTAGCCCGTTATTGAAAAATATATCATCGAAAATCTGTGCTTCATTTCTTTGCAGTCTCAATGAATCATTGGTAGTTTCAAGGTAAGTCAGGTCACTTCCTGAACGGAAAGAATAATCTCCCTGCATATCAATGATCCAGTTCTCGATGAATTTCCAGTTCATAGTAAAGCCTCTGTTGGCATCAAATTGTCTTGATGTTGGACTGTTATCAAAACTGGAGCGGAGTTTTTCATCTCCACGCCTTCTGCTGAAACTGCCAGAGAGCGCAATATTGTTTGTGAATAATGGCGCAAGCGGCATGAAAGGAAAGAAGAAATACATTCGAGCCTCTTTAAACTCTTCGCCAAAAGGAAGAAATCTGCCTATCTTTAGATTGATTGTATTCATGAGGTCAAGATCAGAGCTTAACCCTACGGAGCCGTTCATATCCCATGCATATTTGCTTTCCAAAGAAGGTGAGCGCTCGATATATGAATTTCTCACAAAACTGACTTCAAGTTTGTTTAATAATTGTTTCACAAAAAAGTTTTCCCCGGGGAATGTAAATTTCATTCCGGTAATAGAAAACCTGTTTGCAATTCTCAATGTCTGGGCAGCTACTCTTATCCGGTCAGCATAATATGCCGCGAGATTTGCGTCGCCTGTTTGAGTCAATATTTCAGCATACTTGTTATTTGCTGCAGTTTCAAGATCAATATCAGTGGCCGGAAGGTACTTTGGCTTATCAAGTATTTCCTGGTGAGAAAATGAAATTGGAATTGTAAAGAAATCTTTAAACTTTACAGAAACATATTTTGATAACAGCGCATTAAGCAGTTTATGCGCATTTACCAGTCCTGAAAATTCCCAGCTGTTTGCCGTAGTGTTATTACCGAAACTGCTTTCAAGTGAATGAAAATTCGGATCGGTTTTATTATATGAAAAATTTAAAGTTGCAAGATCGGCAATTTTTAAACCGGCGCTTAATGTAAAAGCATAACCGCTTGCGTTATTGGTCTTTATCACTCTCATTTCATCGAACCATACAGAACCCGTAAGTTCTCTTGTTATGATAGGATCATTATTATTGTTATATACTCCAAGAGAGATCTGTCTCACATCTCTTATAGAAGGGCTTCCTATTACTCCATAAACTGAGCCGGGCGGTCCGTTAACAACCGGTTCGTAATGTATTAGACCGGTACTATCAACCTTTTGCTTAACGGCAGTAAGATCGCTCAGGTTTATTACAACTTCATTAAGTGTAGTCCATGGGGTATGAGGTCTCTGGTCGGGCCTTATTGGCGCCCTGTATTCATAATAATTTGAAGTATCATTGCCAATTCTGACAACTACAGATGCATCATACTTATCTGCATTTGTAAATGTGAATGAAGAATCACCGTTTACAAATACTTTTAAGATCTTATAATTTATAAGGTCAAGAGGACGGGTAGTATATGATTTAAAAATATACTTTGCCTGCCCGGGGAGTAAATTTGAAACATCCAATGAAATTGACTGTTCATTCGAAAGTACGTTCTGATCTACCTGTGTCTGATCTTTTTGCCTTAATCCTTCGACCGGCGGTGAATATATGTTAGAATTATCTTCAATATTAACAACAGAAACTGTATAAGTTGTATCGCTTTTATTTGATTTTACCCATTGGTTACCAACTAAATTAAAATCAACTATTTTGATCTGTGTCTGCTGGTCAA
The DNA here is from genome assembly GCA_039933555.1 of Ignavibacteria bacterium. Taxonomy (GTDB): domain Bacteria; phylum Bacteroidota; class Ignavibacteria; order Tepidaquicellales; family OLB5; genus OLB5. The sequence goes on along the minus strand of JBDTNV010000128.1, from coordinate 5,943 downwards.
ATCCTTTAAACCATACTCTTGCATATTGAATATTAGTAAAAGAAACATTTGCGCCTACAGTTCTTTTCCATTCATCAAGCGGAATGATGAACTGGTACCAGCCTGCATTTCCGCCGCCTGCAATGAACGGGTGATTGGTAAATGAAGCTGAATCTAGCGGGATAACGTACTCAAAATAATTATTGATCAGATCAAGGTTACCGTTATTATTCAGGTCTTCTGTATCCAGCCTTTTTGCTTCTGTAAGATTAGTAGCATTTTGTTCAGTACCGTTAAAAGAAGTATAGACATTACTGTTTTGTGACCATGAATAATTATCACGGCTCGGGTCACCTCCGGTTTCCGCATCAAGAAAACCATAATACTGTGATTCAACAGAGTTGGGCTGGCCATCGATACCATTATCTTCACCAACATCAAGCTGACCGCTTCCATTTCTATCTTCAGTATGATAATTAATATTCTGATCTGTTGAGTTAAAAGGCATTAGTTTGGATGTAATGATCTTCTCAGATATTGAACCAAGATCGATCAGCATTTTTGATGAATCATTTCTTGGATGTCCGCCATTTACCTGCATCCAAACTTCTATATAATTGATATTTTCATCAAGCAGGTTTGTCTGTGAAGAATTTATGAATTTAAATACTCCGCTCCATTTATCTCTGGGGACACCCTCAAGATCAAAATCACTTTTTTTGATGTAATTATATGCGCCAACCGAATCAGGTTTTATATCCAGTACAAATGGTGTTAAAGACTGGTTTTGTGTAGTAGCGGTTTGTCTGTTTGGATAGACTTCAATAATCGGGACATTATTCAGCAGGTTGTACCAGTTAAGCCTTCCTCTTTTTCTGCTCATTAAACTATCTCTTGCTTCGTCAGAAAATACACCGGGAACAAGTGTGTTATCATAGGGTATGGATGCAAGTGTCCATGAAAGAGGGTTTAAGCCCAATGGAATAGTTTTCTTTACTCCTTCAAAATCATCAATGTAGGCTACAGCTTCACCGTTATCGCCGGGAATTATACTTTTTAAAGTATTAGGATCAGGCAGCATGAATGCAACTTCGCCCTTGAAATTCAAAATTGATTCTTCCTTGGTGTTATAGCCCGGAATTTTGTTAACAAGCTTTGTGAGGAAATTTGTTTTTATATCTGTGGATGCATCAAACCCGATTATTGTATTGTTTGTGGGTTCTTCGCCTATTCTTATTTTGTTATTTAAGGTTTGCTGCTTTAAATTTATTAGTGTAAAACCAAGATAACTTGTCTTGTTGAATTGCAGTTCTGCTCTTGTTCCTATCAGGGTCTTTGATGCCAGCTGGAAGAGGTCATTGGTCTCATACGTGATTTTCAGGTTTGCACCCGCAACCAGGGCGCTTGCATTTATTATAACCAATTCACCTGTTGAGTAATCAATGGAATAATCTATCCCGGCAGCAAGTTCATTTGTACCGTTAAATACTTTTACGCTGTTTTCTACAAGGTTAAAACCAAGAGAGTATCTTGATGAAGCATCACCTTTTGCTGATCCTTTTAAATTAAATTTCAGGGTACCTGAGTTCTGAACAGTAGTTTTAGATGATGTATATATCTTATCGTTATTGCCTATGAATGAAGTATCAACGCCTTTTGATGTCAATACTGTAGAGAACGGCCTGAGATCGGGGAATATTATATTACCATTATTCAGATCAATTGTATTATTTGGAAAGAAATCAAAATAATTATCTCCATCGGGTACATTGCTGCTCGCATTCCCGTTTATTCTGTGATCAAGGCCCACCAGGTTTAGATACGATTTGCCGGTAGGTCCCGGGCCGGTATAACTGGAGATTGGCGGCTGTCCCGGTTCATTATAATAAATATTAAATACTAAATTAGAAGGATCGTTCTTTACGTTTCTGACACCAAGATTGTAAATGTTCTTAAGCATTCTGTTCCAAAGCCGCGTATAATTGGTATCCTGGTCGGGAGGTTTCTGGTTTTCGTACCGCAGCAATCGAAGTTTAACTTTACTGCCGGCGGGTATTTCATTTATAAAATCGCCAACCTGTATATTTGTTTCATTAGTACTATCGTTATTGTATTTATATGCCACTGCAATAGCGTCTTTTCCAAGCTGCTGCAGGTTTCCGTTTAATGTAATATAACCGGCGTACCTGTTAACAGTATATTCAGAAGGATCAAGTCTTACAAAGTTACCGATTAAAATATGCCCCTGGATAGCTGTGGTACTATCGACCAAAACATACCCGCCAACCGGCCTCCTGAATAAAGTATCAGAGCCATAAACTGACCTTTTGTTCGGGTTATTGGGTTCTGCATAAACCCACACCTGTATATCGGTAATATCTATAGGAGAAATTCCGGTTGTATAATAGCTTGTAAAATAGCTTCCCCAGTTTTCGTCGAGCAGGTAATTTGTTTCGGCATAATCGTAAATAGAAATATCAAACGGAGTTTCAACGGAACCGCCGGTGATATCTATTTTCTTTTGTTCACTTTTTTTCTGGGAAGCGATTGTTGTGAGTGTTAGGGGGCCAAGCTTGAATTCAGCTTTGACGCCGAATAATGCCTGGGTGCTTCCGATCAAATTTGAACGCGTTATCAGCGAAACGTTTCCTGCTTCAATACTCTGAATTACTTCATCAGGATAGCCTGTATATTTCAGCTTTAACTGGTTTTCAAATTCAAATGTGCGCTGAGAGTTCCAGTCAGCATCAACAGTAAGCTTATCGCCGACAGTTCCTTTTGTTGTTACCTGTACTTCCTGTTTAAAATTAATATTATTTTGGTTCTGGCTCTCCGATGTAATTGTTGCCAGGTTGTTCGTGCTTCTTTGGTATGATGCGGTAATATCAATTGTACCGTTTATCTTAAGATTTATAGTAGGCGGACCGAAAATTGTTTCACTTGCAAAAGGAAGCGGGATAGTAATTTCGGTAATATTCTTAAACAGCTTTGTGAGGTCATCTTCTGTATCGATCTGGTATTTCTCAGCAACAATTTTATAGAATTGATCCTGTACTTCCAGCCGGCTCCTTATTTCGATATATTTTTCAAGCGGGATGACCCTGGGGACCTTAAACTGCTCTCCTTCAAATGATTCAGTAATAATCACATTATTCAGTGAATCAAATGTTACCCTGTACTCAACACCGGGTGAATTATACAGCAGTAATGGCGACCTGAATTCACCGAAAGAGGGGATTGGTTCATCGCTGGTTTCATATTTGAAATTGTTAACCCTCGCAGTCGAGTCGACCGGGCCCCTGATCTTTGTAGTGTCGCTAAATAGAGATGTGTCAATGTAAGAGCCTGAAGTATCAATAAATCCTATTTGGAATTTACTTCTATCTCTGCCTTGGGAGAAAGTATCTTTTACGGAACAAAAAAGCACAATAAATATTGCTGAGCATAAAAGAAACTTTACGTAATTGGTTTTATTTGATAACAATAATATGCTGGATAATTTAATACGTATTTATTGCACCATAGGCTGTTTTAAGTTCATATTTACGTAATTTTAGTTTTTACGCTCAAATAATGCAATACCAAAATTTTTAAATGAAAATTTTTGATATATCAATTGAATTTTTAAGTTTTATAGAGTGTCCTTGTTTATTTTTCAAGAAAATGCTATTTTTATAAATCTATCAAAATTGTATCATAAAAATTGAAAGGAATATCGACTTCGAATCAGACCACGCATATGATATTATCGAAGATTGGGGTAAACCCTCAACAAATGGGAAATTAAGCGGAAAAGTACTAGTTCTGAACCAGAACTATGAGGCTATGAGCATCTGTAACGTGCAAAGAGCAGTTGTGTTGCTTTTTCTCGGGAAAGCAGAGCTTATTTCTTCCAAAGATACAAAGAAAGTAAGGTCTGTAAAGTCTTCATTTCCTTTTCCAACAATTGTAAGGTTAAGGATATACATTAAAGTTCCGTATAAAAAGATAGTTCTCTCACGGAAGAACATTTTAAGGCGTGATAATCATAAATGCGTATACTGTCAGAGGTCTGATCTTGCTCTGACAATTGATCACATTGTCCCAAAATCAAAAGGCGGCGATGATACCTGGGAAAACCTGGTAACAGCCTGCGTAAAATGTAATAATAAGAAGGGTGACCACTCGCCTGAAGAAGCTAAAATGCCTCTTCTTAAAAAACCATCAAAGCCTTCTCATATAACTTTTATGAAACATTTTGTTGGCAGGGTAGATGAAGACTGGAAACCATATTTGTATATGAATTAGTTTTGAAATCAAGTAAGAAAGTAGCACAGGCATTCCTGCCTGTGCAATATATATCGCAGACAGGTCTAAAGGTTACGCAAATGTTTGTGATATTGATTTCAAATTTATTTGGGGACTTTTAGTCCCTTCACTTTTTAAGTAAACAGAGTTTATATTTTAAATAATTAATAAATTAATCAAAACATACTAAATGCTGGAATACAAAATTTATATTAACGGTGAATTCAGGGATGCATCTGATAAAGGAACGATGGATGCTGTAAATCCTTATGATAGAAGTGTATTTGCAAAGCTCGCAAAATCCACTGTAGCAGATACAAAGCTTGCAATTAAAGCAGCAAGGAATGCTTTCGATTCCGGAGTATGGTCAGGCAAATCAAATGAAGAGCGTAGTGTGATCATTAAACAGATAGCTGATAAGATAAAAGAAAACTCAAACCTGCTGCAGGAGCTTGAAATAAAGGAATCAGGCTCAACTTACAAAAAGTCTAAGGACGATATGTTCTTAACTTACCGCGCCGCAAGTACTTTTGCAAAACTTGCGCTAACTGATCTTAATGAAACACTGGATATTTCAAAAGAGGGTGTTAGCAAAAATCTTTTGGTGCGTGAACCCGTCGGTGTTGTCTCAGCAATTATTCCGTGGAACTTCCCATTGCAGATGGCGGTATGGAAAATCGCTCCCGCACTTGCCGCAGGATGTACTATTGTAATTAAACCTGCTCCGGAAACCTCTGTAAGCGCGCTTGAACTTGCAAAGATAATTGATTCAACTGATCTGCCTAAAGGTGTTGTTAATATAATTACCGGAGATGCCGAAGTTGGTGAGGAAATGGTTACAAATCCAATGGTTGATAAGGTCGCGTTCACCGGTTCGACTGAAATCGGTAGAAAAGTAATGTCACTTGCATCTGCTACAATGAAATCCGTTACGCTTGAGCTTGGCGGAAAATCTGCAAGCATAATACTTGATGATGCTGATCTTGATCTTGCAATAGACGGTTCTGCCTATGCAGGCTACTTCCATAACGGACAGTGCTGTGTTGCGGGTTCAAGGCTTATCTTGACAAACAAAAATTACGATGAGGTTGTTGAAAGATTAAAAGCAAAACTCGCTAAGATGAAAATTGGCGACCCGATGGAAAAAGATACCGATATTGGTCCCTTGGTAAGTGATAAACAGCAAAAGAGAGTACTCGAATATATCGAGATCGGGAAAAAAGAAGGCGCAAAGCTTGTATATGGCGGGGGAGTGCCGAAAGGATTTGAAAAAGGCTGTTATGTTGAACCTACTTTGTTTGCAGATGTCAATAATGATATGAGAATTGCGCAGGAAGAAATTTTCGGCCCGGTCCTTGCGGTCATAAAAGCAAAAGATGAAAATGAGGCAGTACAAATTGCAAATGCATCTAACTTCGGTTTAGCCGGCGGTGTATGGTCGCGTGATAATGATCGTGCACTTGAGGTTGCTAAAAAGCTAAGAGCAGGGACTGTATGGATTAACGAATGGCATATACTCAATGATAAAGCTCCTTTTGGCGGCTACAAGCAATCCGGTGTTGGCAGAGAGCTTGGAATTGAGGGACTGAAAGCATACACGGAAATAAAGCATATCCACATTGACGAAATATTAGACCGCAAGAAGAAATTCTGGTACAATGTAACCGTGCCGCAGGA
>JBDTNV010000127.1:0-9485 GCA_039933555.1 Ignavibacteria bacterium | reverse complement strand
GCAACTCTGCCCGGTGTCATTCCGCCTTCACCTTCAATTACGTGAACCTGCGGAGCGTTCTCACCAAAATAATCAATTGCTCCTAAAGCCAGGCCAAATGCGGCTGTATCGCCTACACCGCTTGCGCCGGTAGCTATTTTTACATGCGGGGTTGCCGGTGTCGGGTGACCGTCAAGAGCTTTTGCATTATATTTATGGAATAACGGAAGCTCGTTTTCGGGATTTCTTCTGAACCCTAATAGATCTTCAAGCCTCATCTGAAATTTATCTTCAGGAAGAAGATCAGGCTTGTAAGCCCTGACAAGCTCATTTCTTAATGCATACATTGCATACAACCCAAGCGCTTTGTGTCCTGCAGCATATACAACAAGGTCAGGATCATCTCTGAATGGATCCTTGATATCAAAATCTAAAATATTATACAGTATCGAAGAAACAAATCTTCCTGAAGAGATCGAGCCTCCGGGATGTCCGCTTGTGGGAACAAAATTAAATAATATTGCGCACAGTGTTCTGTAAATTACATCAAGCTTTTCAAAATTTTCAACTTCCTTTTCTTTTAACGGCAGCCCTGACTTCATAATATCATTTATATCATAGTATTTACCTCTTCTGGAGGCGAAGCCAAGTTCTTTTGAGCTGATATCTTTATAGTCTATTGTTTCCATTTTATTGAATTTTAGTGTTTATTCTATATTATTATTTGAACGGATTATTATTTACCACTACTAAATTAACGTCCCGTGTCATAATTTCATATGATTTATGCCATATAATTAACTGACATTAATCAGTTTAATATGTGATAGCTATGGTATTAATTTGCTCGTTTAAAATATCCATTTAAAAAGCTAATTTTGTGCATAAATTGATGAAAAATAAAAAACTTAATATATTACTCTTAAATGCGCTGGATATTTACGGCGGCGGCGAGTTCTTTGTGTACCAGTTCGCTAACCTGCTGAAATCAAGGGGACATAAAGTATGGGTTTCCTGCAGAAGTGATAATTTAATTTACAGCCGGTGTATTGAAGAAGGCATAGATGTTTTCCCCGTTGATTACCCTGAGCACTCCGGCAAAACTGGTGTATGGAAGATCTCAAAGCAGCTTAGCGGGTTTATCAAAGAAAATAAGATAGATATTGTTCACTCCAACACAAATTATGATAGAACCGCAGGAGCTTTTGCGGCAAAGCGCGCAGGTGTTCCGCACGTTACAACAAACCACAGCTTTCACAGTATTTCACATAACCTCACCCACTGGTACAGGAATAAATTCCTGATAAATCATTTTATTGTTGATGGCCAGTGTACAATGGACCTGCTGGTAAATGAAGACAAAATTGACCCAAAGAAGATCACTCTTATTCACTTAGGTTTAGACCCCGAACAAAATAAAAAAGACCCTGAAACCCGAAATAGAATTCGCAGTGAATTTGATGTGAAAGAAGATGAGATATTGATCGGCAATGTTGCGCGGATGGTACCATTCAAAGGACAGGAATATTTAATTCGGGCTTACCCTGAGGTTATGAAAGCATACCCTAAGAGCCGCCTGATGGTTGTTGGCGACGGCGAATTAAGTGCAATGCTCAAAGAGCTGGCAGTAACTTTAGACATCAGTGAAAGAGTAATTTTTCCCGGATTCCGGAAGGATATTAAATCAATGTATTCCGCGTTTGATATATATGCGCACACTTCAGTTGAAGGCGGCGGTGAAACCTTCCCCTATGCAATGCTTCATGCACTGGCGCAGGAACTGCCTATGGTGATTACACGTGTTGGCGATATGCCTGCAATGGTTACCGAAGGTGTATCAGGTTTTATACTGGAAGATAAAGATGTAAAGGGAATTTCAGATAAATTAAAACTCTTATGCGGAGATGAAAAGTTGCGGGATCAAATGGGAGAGGAAAGTTTTGAGCTTATGCTTGAAAAATTTACAGTTGATATTATGACACGTAATATAGAAAATGTTTATTATAGGGTAATCGAAGACAGAAAATAGTTTAAGATTCCGGTTTATTTAATTTAAACAGTCTATCTCATTCTTCAAACCAATCATCTACCAAAATTCTTTCAAAGCGGGGTTTGCTTTTGTGTATAAAGTTATTATCATGCGGGTCATAATCATAATCACGCGCCCATTCCTTATGTTTTACTGTAAGCTCTTCGATTGCACTTAAAATATTTTCTATCTCATCATCTCTCATTACGGGGTGTAGGGACATTCTTATCCATCCGGGCTTGGCCGAAAGATCATCATGCTCTATCATTTTCGTTATCAGTTTCGATTTCCTTTTTGAAACATGGAGAAGGTAATGTCCGTATGTACCTGCGCAGGAGCATCCGCCTCTCATCTGGATTCCAAATCTGTCATTTAACAGTTTTACCCCAAGATTATAATGCAGATCATCTATATAAAATGCTATTACGGGCAGTCTTTCCTCAATATTTTCAGCAAGCAAATGCAGATTGGGAATATCCTTTAGCCGGGAGAATATTTTCTTTGTTATTTCCTTCTCGCGTGCAAAAATATTATTTACCCCGATTTTTTCCTTTAGTTTTATTGCCAGTGAAGCCTTAATTGTCTGCATAAACGGCGGTGTGCCGCCATCTTCTCTTAACTCAACATCTTCGTAGTAGCTGTGTTCGCCCCATGGATTTGTCCATTTCACGGTTCCTCCGCCGGGCTGGTCAGGCGAAAAATGGTTGTCATAAAGGCTTCTGTCAAAAATAAGAATTCCGGAACTTCCGGGTCCGCCTAAGAATTTATGCGGAGAAAAGAAAATAGCGTCCAGTTTTTCAAGCGGGTTTGCCGGATGCATGTTAATATCTATGTAGGGAGCCGAGCATGCGAAATCAACAAAGCACCAGCCGTTATTGCTGTGCATTATTTCCGCAATTTTATGATAAGGAGCAAATACCCCGGTAACATTAGAGCAGGAAGTAATTGAGGCAATCTTAATTTTTCTTTCTTTATACTTACTTAATAATTCAATAAGATTGCCGGTATCAACCAAACCGTTTTCATCAGGCTTTATTATCTCAACATCTGCGATAGTTTCAAGCCATGTCGTTTGGTTGGAGTGGTGCTCCATATGAGTTATAAAAACAATTGGCCTTTCCTCGTTCGGAATTTTCACATATTGCCTCAGCCTTGAAGGTACCTTAAAACCAAGCATACGCTGAAGCTTAAGCATGGCGCCCGTCATACCGGAACCTGTACCGATAATTGCATCATTTTCATTTGCATTTACATGTTGCTTTATTATCTGCTTTGCCTTTAGATATGAAAGGGTCATAACTGTACCTGTGACATTAGTTTCTGTGTGGGTATTGCCTATGAATGTGCCGAATTTTTTTGAGAGCTTTTCCTCGATCGGGCCATATAGCCTGCCGCTTGCAGTCCAATCTGCATAAATTATTTTTTTTGTACCGTAGGGTGTATCAAATTCTGTATTATACCCAATGACATTATCCCTGAAGACCCTGAAATAATCATCAGATTGTATTTTTACTCTAACTGTGTTCTTTTTCTGCTTCTGTGTCAGACTTTCCATAATAACATTTAATATCCTGTTACAAAAATAAGAAGAATTTTTAATTTTAAACTATGATAACCATCATAAATTTTTCTCGATAACAGGAAGAACGCGTAAATTAAGCTATTTCAGCCTTTTTATTGAGGGTACCAGTAAGAATATTAGCACTGAGATAACGAATGTAATGAGTGAGCATATCAATATCGCCTCTGCTTCTCCAAGATGCTCGGCCAGCATTCCCATTAATAGCGCGCCAATTGGCAGCAGCCCGAAGAATGTCAGTGTGTATACTCCCATCACCCTGCCGCGCAAAGCATCAGGTACGAGGGTTTGCACAAGTGAATTCGCAATATTCATTGTAAGTATAAGCGCGCTTCCAATTGTGAATATTACAAATAGCGAAAGAGGTACAATATTAACAAAAGAAAACACAAGCATTAGTACCGGGAAGGCAATTGAGCCTATTGTAAGTAATTTCCCTTTGTAATTAAACCTGCCTAACGAAGCAATAAAGAGCGCGCTTGCAAGTGCGCCAACGCCGCGTGCTGACTGCAAAAATCCGTTTGTCGCGGAATCGCCGCCTAAAATTTTTACCGACCATGCAGGAAGTAGTGTTGCAAATGAAAGTCCGAATAAGCTCATTGAAGCAACCATTAAAATAAGTATTCTTACAACCGGATGTTTAGCAATATATTTCAATCCTTCTTTTATATCAGCAAAGGCTGTCTTCCCGCTTACAGGTATCACTCTTTCAACCAGTTTCATTTTCTTCAGAGCTATTAGTACGCCAATAAAAGAAAGCGCGTTAACGGTAAAACACCATGCCGGGCCGGCTATTGCGTAAGTTATCCCTGCTATTGCGGGTCCCGTAGCAGTTGCTGTATTAAACATGGTGGAATTAAGAGCAATAGCATTTGTAAGGTCGGGTTTATCTACAAGCTCATTTACAAATGATACCCTCGAAGGTGCGTCAAATGCATTAGCGGTACCAAGCAAAAATGCCAGCAGAATTATATGCCAGGGCTGTACCAAATGAGTAAATGCCAATACTGCAAGTATTCCCGCAAGCGCCATCATTATAGATTGGGTTATCATAAGGATCTTCCGTTTTGAAAACCTGTCCGCAATTACACCGCCATAAAGCATAAATACCCAAGTAGGTATACCGGAAGCAAATCCAACAAGACCAAGGTAGGCCGGGGAGTGGGTGAGGTCATAAATAAGGAAGCCCTGCGCGGTAACCTGCATCCAGGTTCCAAGCATTGAAATCATCTGTCCCCAAAACCACAACCTGTAATTAGGATACTTTAAAGCCGCAAAGGTCCTTTTGATGCTGAAATTGCTTTCAGTTGTATAATTGCCCCTGCTTAACTCAGCTTTAAGCTCATCACTTTCCAGTACTTCCTGATCTCTTACATCAGTTTCTTTCTTAGCGCCGTTTCTGCTCATCAAATTATAATAATCATAACTACCTTTAAAAACAGCACATAAAGCATAAAAGTTCAGAAAATTATTCTTCATTTTTATTTGCTCATTAAATTGATATTTTAGCTTATTATGTACAGAGTATTACTATATTATATATACATCAAAATTGATAACCCTGAATTCTTTGCCGAAGAACATCTTGGCTATTGCAGAGATCTTGGCTTAAAGGGCAGGATATTAATTTCCCCCGAAGGAATTAACGGGACTTGCAGCGGTTCATTCAGCCAAACTGAAAAGTATATGGAGCATATGAAGCTTGACGCGAGATTTAAAGACCTTTGGTTTAAGATCGATGAAGTGGAAGGACATGTTTTCAAAAAAATGCACGTGAGGTTTAAGCAGGAGCTTGTTACTTTCCGGCTGCCGCAGGATATTGACCCGAATGTTTTAAGCGGTAGACATCTTGAGCCTGATGAGTGGCTTGAGAAAATGCAGGAAGATGATGTCATAATTCTTGACGGCAGAACCGATTACGAGTTTGATCTTGGCCACTTTAAGAATGCCATAAGGCCGCCGGTAAAATCATTCAAAGAATTCCCCGATTGGGTGGAAAAGGAATTCAGCCGGTTTAAGGAAAAAACAGTTTTGACGTACTGCACAGGCGGCGTCAGGTGTGAGAAACTTTCCGGTTATTTGTTGCAGCAGGGTTTTAAAGATGTTTACCAGTTGAACGGCGGAATAGTAAACTATTCACATGATCCTGAAGTTAAAGGAAAATTGTTTGATGGTAAATGTTATGTTTTTGATGAAAGAATTTCTGTTCCCGTAAACTTTACAGATGAATATAAAGTAACAGGCGTTTGTCTTCATTGCGGCGCGCCAACCGATAGGTATGTTAACTGCGCTAATCTTGATTGCCACAAGCAGCACTTTGAATGCGATGAATGTGAGGAAAAATGGGCACGCTCATGCAGTGAAGAATGTTTGAATGCACCAAGACATGAAATACTCCAAAACGCATAAAACATATGTCACTTCTAAACAAAACAAGTCTCTACCGGACCGTTGATAATGTTAATGAAGCATTATTTTACGGCAAGAAGATCACAAAACATCAGGCAAAGGATGTGATCAGCTGGATATCTTCAAGGCTTGATACTGAATATTCATACAACAAAAGCTTTGGTGTAACAAAAAAAGATATGGCTCAGCCTGTGTATACATTTACAGGCGAAAGGCTTTTATCCGCATCAATGAGGCATATTATGGCCGAAGAATCATGCCGGGTGTTATTAAAACTTTCAAAGATATCGGGTACAAAGGTTCCTGCGCTAAAACGTTCAGATATTTTATTTATGCGAATGCTGGATAATTCCCGGGAATCCGGCAAGCCTGAAGGAACATTTTGCTGCGGCCCTTGTACTGTGGGCTTATGGCGCCATCTTGAAGCAGGCGGATTGCCTGAATATCAAAAATATTTGCCAAACGGGCTGATGGCTCTGCATAGTTACCGCGATGAAACAGGTAAATGGGGAAGGTTCCCATTCTTTTATACACTGCTGGCACTTTCGGATATTGATGACCCGCAGTCAATGAAGGAAATCAACTATGCGCTGCCTGAATGCGAAAGGGCTTTAAAAAGATTGAGGCCGGGAAGCCAGTTTTCAAAAAGAAAACGCGATCTTTTATTGAAATTAATGAACTAAATAATACGATATTATGAACGGAGCATCAGTGTATTTTGCGATATTGGTCCCACTTGGGGTTATCTTAATTATCTCACTTTTTTTCTTAAGACTTTTTACTAAGAACATGAAAAAAGATGAGTTGGAAAGAGAAAAGTTAAGAAAGCTTGATGAACTTAAGAAATCAGCTGAATTTAAAGAAGCCAGGATAATCAGTGTTAGACCGGAAGGCCAGTCAAATACAAGCCCCTCAAACAGATTCGTTAATTTGAGATTTGAAATTAAAAATAATTCAGGTGAATTTAAAATGCTCTCTGCAAGATGGTATGTTGATACTTACTATTTATCACAGCTTCAGCCCGATATGAATATCCAGGTAAAGGTTTATGATGAATATGTATTCCCGTTGGTAGATGGTTCAAGGCTTTACGAGTAATTCATAACTATACATACTGCCCCGCCGCAAAACCTGATGCCCATGCCCACTGGAAGTTATAACCGCCTAACCAGCCTGTGACATCAACAACTTCGCCTATGAAATAAAGGCCGTGTACTTTATTAGATTCCATTGTTTTGCTGGAAAGTTCATCAGTATCAACTCCGCCTTTTGTAACTTCAGCCTTGCCAAATCCTTCTGTTCCTTTTGGTATAACTTTCCAATTCTGAAGCTTTTCGTATATTTGAACAATCTCTTTTTCTGAGAGCCTATTGACCGGTTTAGAAGAGAAGTTTAATGCACACCATTTCTCAGCAAATCGTTTTGGGAAGACCTTTGCAAGTACATTAACCAGCTCTGTTTTGTTGGGTTTGTTTTCCTCTATCAATGAAACAATATCAATATTTGGGACAAGGTTTATTATGACTTCATCGCCATCATCCCAGTAGCTGGATATCTGCAATATTGCAGGACCGCTTAATCCTTTATGTGTGAACAATATATTTTCCCGGAAACTTATATCATTACATGATACAATTGAATCAATTGAAAGTCCGCTCAACTCACTATAAGTTCTATCACTTAACGTAAAAGGTACCAGCCCCGGCACCGTTCTGGTTAACTTTATACCAAACTGTTTAGCGAGCTTATATCCAAAATCAGTCGCCCCCATTTGGGGTATTGATATTCCGCCTGTTGCAATGACTAGTGATCCAGATGCAAACTCACCAATATTACTTGTAACGCAAAACGCTGTTTCGCTAATTTTGGGATTACCTTGTTCAATTTTCTCAATTGTGCAGTTTACTTTGATTTCGACACCTGCTTCATTACATTCTGTTTGCAGCATTTGGACGATTTCTTTTGCTGAGCCGTCACAAAATAGCTGTCCCAGCTTTTTTTCGTGATACTTTATGCCGTGTTTTTCTACGAGTAAAATAAAATCCTGCGGGGTATATCTTGCTAAGGCTGATTTACAGAAATGAGGGTTACTTGAAATAAAATTCTCCGGCTTTACATCAAGATTTGTGAAGTTACACCTTCCGCCGCCTGAGATTAGTATTTTCTTACCGATCTTTTCGGCATACTCAAGCACAAGAACTTTCCTGCCGCGCTTACCTGCTTCAATTGCGCACATAAGACCCGCAGCCCCAGCACCGATTATGATTGTGTTGTAATTCAATAGTAATTTGTTTTGCAAAAAGGGGATTGGGTCCTAATCATTTTTTAAAACATTTAGAATATTTTTCTTTATTTCTTCATATGAAATGTATCTGTCCTCATCAAGTTCTTTGGTTCTCTTAGAAAGAGAAAATTTTAACTCTTCACTTAATGAATCATACTTAACCTTAGAATTATTGATAATAATATGTATAATTTCTTCTAACTGCAAAAGTGTGGCTTCGTCATCAATTGTATCTACTTTTCGATGCAAATATTGTTTAGTTTCTGTTTTAGTCAAAACTCAAAATAACAATTATCAGAATAATTTACAATTTCATTATCTAAAAGTGCCATCTAAAATAATTTTATCACTGTTGAAATCATTATTAAACACTGAAGATTTTATAAAAAACTCAAAAAAACCGTCTTTTTGAGGAATATTGACAGAATTAAAAGAAAGTGCCTTATTATACGAAAAGATTAATTCGTCATTAAATAAATTGTAAAGACTAATAGATTCTTCTGATGCAAGAATACAATACTTCATATCTCTGTAATCTTCTTTATAATATTCGGCATACTTTCTACTTTTGTATTCTTTATCGATTTTTATTTCATCAAACCCAATACTGTAAACATTTTTTGAAAGGAACTTAATATATTCTCCTGTTAACACAAAATAACCATTTGAACCCTGCATTCGGAATTTTGGCTCTGATCTGTTATTACCATCAACTAGAATAATCTTTTCATTCTGATATTTTGTCATAAATTTTTCAAATTCATTGCCCTCAGGAAGAGAGATACTTACATCGTTCAGATTCTTTACAAAATCTGCAATCCCGTTAACGCTTTTATACAATTCCAGATACTTCTCACCTCCAAGTTCACTCAGCAGAAAAGAATTATACAATCCCGATACTGGATAACTCATACTACCATCAATGCTTCGGAACTGGTCAAAAGTAAATATTGAATCATAGGTCAGCTCAGCCGTTTTTTGAAGGTAATAGCCTAAATCTGTCACAACACGGGGAGCCATTCCGCCTCTGCCACCGACTGCAACTGCAAATCCTTCCATGAAAAATGGAAGAGTGTATAATCCAAGTAATTTAAGCTTATAATTAATTAGTAAGTGAGCGACTTCGTGAAAATGCGTCTGGTATGATGTCACAACTTCATCGGTACCAAGCATTGCAAGTCCTTTGGCATTAAATCCAGTGATTT
>JBDTNV010000126.1:0-9668 GCA_039933555.1 Ignavibacteria bacterium | reverse complement strand
TGAATCATGATAAGTAATTTTCTTATCTATTCTCTTCGTGCTGTCAATTTCAATTTTGTTCTGCTCAACAAGCTCACCTATGAATTCTGAATGATGGACAACCTCATAATCACCGCCAAATTCTTTATATTCATTGCCGATTGTCTGCAGGCAATGCGGGCAGCTTACAAGAATTTTCTTGAAGGTATACTTCTTCATCGTTTCAACATTTTCCTTTATCATCGTCTGCGCTAAGAATTCATTACCAAGCCTGCGGGCGGAGTCACCATTGCACTTTTCTTCAGTTCCCAATACCGCATAATTTACTTTAGCTTTATCAAGAAGTGTTGCAACGGATCGTGTTACGTTCTGATACCTCGCGTCAAATGAGCCTGCACATCCTACCCAATATAGAACATCAAACTCTTGTTTTTGAGAAGCAACGGGAACAGTTATATCCAGACTTTCTGTCCATTTAAGCCTATCTGACTGCGGATAAGCCCATGGCGCGCCATTATTTTCCATGTTGCCGAAGACTGTCATTAATTCCTCGGGAAAGCGTGACTCACTCTGCACCAGGAAACGCCTCATATCAACAATAGGATTAACATGTTCTATGTTTACGGGACACTCCTGCACACAAGCCATACAGCTTGTGCATGCCCAAAGCTCAGCATCTGTTATGTAATGCTCTGAAACAAGCTTCTTATTTTCAATCTCAGCGGATATTTCCTGTTTGTTAACCAGCAGGGGAGCCTTCTCGGAAGTTCTTTCCCTGATATCCATAATTATTTTCCGTGGTGATAGCGGCTTGCCAGTTAAATTAGCGGGACAAACAGCTGTACATCTGCCGCACTCAGTACATGCATAACCGTCAAACATTTCCTTCCAAGTAAGCTGCTCAATATCACCTGCACCAAGGAAAACACTCTCTTTTTCAAAATCAATTTCTTCAGTATCTAATGTCTGCGGGCCTATTTTTGAAAGGTAAACATTAGGCAGTGAAGTTACAATATGAAAATGTTTTGAGTAGGGGAGGTAATTCATAAATGTTAAGATTATTACAATATGCGACCACCAGAAAATATTATAGAAAGTAACTTCTTTTCCCGCAAATAACAAAGTTAAGTGCGATGCTATAAAATGTGCTTTGTAAAATGAAATGTATTCAGGATGAACAAAGGCCTTTGTGGCGTTAACCCCAAACATTGTGAGCATAACACCCATTATGAGGCAAAGTATAAATGTTGCATCGGCGTTCGTATTGCCATCACCCTGTAAGCGCTTAGGGTGCAGAACATATCTTCTGAATAACGCATAAAGTACAGAAAGTATCACCAATAGTCCAAACAAATCCTGCGATGCAAACAAAACCTGTGATATTGGGCCCAGCATCCCCAAAGAAAAGCCTGAATAAAACCCCTGAATAAAAGCTTCCGTAACGGCTGTTATTAATACCAAAAATCCCCAGAAAATCATTGCATGCATAAGTCCAGCAACCGGGTCACGAAATATCTTCGCCTGCCCTATACCAATTCCCAGCACTTTCCAAATTCTTTTACCCACATTGCTAAAACGGTTTTCGCTCCGCCCAAGCATAAGGTATGTGCGGATCCTTAACAGGTTATATGTAAACAGAGATAATGCAGCGAGAAAGAGTACTATAAATACAATGTTTTGGATATGCATAACGCAAAATTATTGAAAAATGAGGAAAATATAAAGGGAATTGTTAATATTTTATAGAAATTTACCAATAAAGTATTTAAAATGTGAATAATGAATGAATTGAATCTCCACAAATTAAAGAGTAATTTTGTAATATTATGAATGAATTTAAAGAAATTACAGAATCGCCCGAATCTAACCAGGAAACTAATATTGAAATTAAGCAGGAAACAAAGATTGAAAATAAATCCGAGTTGCCCGTCTTTCTTCCAATAGTACCCTTAAGAGATATTGTCATTTTTCCATACATGATGTATCCAATTTTAGCCGGAAGAGAATCCACTATAAGCGCCATTAACTTTGCCCTGGATAAGGAAAAATATGTACTGCTCTTAACTCAGAAAGATCATAAAGCAGAGGAAGCTGAGATAAATAATCTGTATGAATATGGTACCGTAGCTAAAATTCTGCAGGTCATAAAACTTCCAAATAACCTGATAAAAGTACTTGTTGATGGTATTGCGCAGGCAAAGGTAAAGAAATTCCATAAGGATAAATTTATTGAAGCTGATATTGAATATATTTTTCCGCCAATTGAAGAAAATGTTGAGCTAAATGCGCTCATCAGGCAATCGACAAAATTATTCAATGATTATGTTACAAACCACAGGGGTGTTGCGCAGGAATCACTGATGGCATATGAAAATATCAAGGAGCCTGACAGGAAGCTGTATTATATTGCTTCGACAATACTTGTATCAATTGACCGTAAACAAAGATTGCTTGAACTTACTACTCTGGTAGAGCAGTATTACGAACTGATAAATATTTTAAGTTCAGAGATAGAGATATTCAAGGTTGAAAAAGATATTGAGACGAAGATTAACCAGAGCATGCAGAAGAACCAGCGGAGGTTCATTGTACAGGAGCAGATAAGAATACTTCAGGATGAAATGAATGAAGAAGATGAAACTGACCCTGATTTTCAGAAGCTCAAAGATGCCATACAGCAGTCAAAAATGCCTAAGGATGTTAAGGATAAAGCAATGGAGGAGTTCCAGAAGCTGAAGAAAATTCCGCAGATGTCACCCGAGGCAACAGTTTCAAGGAACTTCCTTGACTGGATGGTGAGCGTGCCGTGGAAAATATACACAAAGGATAACCTTAACATTGAACATGCCAAGGAAATACTTGATGAAGATCACTTTGGGCTTGAAAAACCCAAGGAAAGAATATTAGAGCATATTGCAATATTAAATAACCTTGAGACAATCAACAAAGGCAAGAAGAACCAGGCGGAAGTTAAGGCAAGGGCACAGATATTATGTCTTGTCGGCCCTCCCGGTGCCGGAAAAACCTCTCTCGGTAAATCAATTGCAAAGGCTTTAGACAGGAAATTTGTAAGGATATCGCTTGGCGGTGTACGTGATGAAGCCGAAATTCGCGGACACAGAAGAACTTATATCGGCTCAATGCCCGGAAAGATAATTCAATCCATGAGAAAAGCAGGTACAAATAATCCTGTAATACTTATGGATGAAATTGATAAAATGGGAATGGATTTCCGCGGTGATCCTGCTAGCGCATTGCTTGAAGCATTAGACCCTGAGCAGAACAATACGTTTAATGATCACTATTTAGATGTTGACTATGACCTTTCAAGGGTGCTTTTTATTACCACAGCAAATGTTCAGTACCAGATACCATTACCGCTGCAGGACAGGATGGAAATAATTCAGATGCCGGGCTACTTAGAACATGAAAAGCTTGAAATTGCAAAGAGGCACATAGTCCCGAAACTGCTGATAGAGCATGGTTTAAACGGGGAGGAAGTTATCATACCTGATACATCGATAAGAAAAATAATCAATGAATACACACGCGAAGCGGGTGTAAGAAATCTTGAGCGCGAAATTGCTTCACTTATGAGGAAGATAACAAAGGAAATAGTTCTTCATAAAATAAAGACAAATGACGCACCGGAAAAAAAGAAGAAGCCGCTTGATATAAATTCGGAGTTTATTGAAAAATACCTTGGTGTTCCGAAGTTCAAGGAAAAGCAGGCAGATAAGGAAGATAAAGTCGGTAATGCTGTGGGGCTGGCATGGACCTCAATGGGCGGTGATATTCTTGATATTGAAGTATCAGTCATGCCGGGGAAAGAAAAGCTTACCTTAACTGGCCAGTTGGGCGATGTGATGAAGGAATCAGCACTTGCCGGATTTACATTCATCAGAAGCAACTCAAAGAAATTCGGGCTCTCAGGTAATTTCTTTAACGGCAAGGAAATTCATATTCATATACCCGAAGGCGGCATTCCAAAAGACGGCCCATCGGCGGGAATAACGATGACAATTGCGATGATATCGGCTTTAACTGGCAACCCGACCCGCAGCGATGTAGCTATGACAGGGGAGATAACTCTTCGCGGAGAAATTCTTCCGATTGGCGGACTTAATGAAAAGCTCTTAGCAGCTCAAAGAAGCGGAATAAAGAAAGTATTGATACCTAAGGAAAATGAAAAAGATCTGAAAGAAATATCAGATAAGATAAAAAAGGGGCTCGAAATTGTAATAGTAGAAAAACTTGATGACGCCTTAAAACATATTTTCAAGAAGAAATTTGTGAAGAAGAAATAGAGAATTGCTATAAATAAAAAAACCCGCTGAATAAGCGGGTTTTTTGTTAAAAGAATATTTAATATTTATGTTACTTTAATAAGCCTTAAAAACAAGGTTCCTGCCTTCGCTGCGCTTTAGCAGGCAGGCATAAATAACTACGTTATTTAATCAACACCATCTTTTTACTATCTACAAATTTATTTCCACTAGGCTCCTCTGCCTCAATGCGATAGAAATACACACCGCTTGCATAGTTTGATGCGTTGAAATCAACTATGTAACTTCCAGCCTGTTTAATCTCATTATTCACAAGTCGTTTGACTTCCCTACCCAGAATATCATAAATAATAATATTTACCTTTGAATCCTTCGGTAGATCATAATTTATCTTTGTGGTTGGGTTAAACGGATTTGGATAGTTCTGTGATATTCTGAAAACAGTCGGCAGGTTTTTGGCTCGTTACCTTTGGAAGGCGGGAAGGGATAAAAAAATATTCCCACGGGTAAGCGGCAAATATAAAGGCAGGCGGGTCAACGCTATCGGCATATGCCTCATAGATCTGTGTGTTATCCGGGTTCCATGAATCGCTTAGCGCATGGCGGAACGTTGGAGGATTGATAAGGCAAACCAGCTTTGCGCGCGGGTCATTACCAGAGTTATCTGTTAGTAAACCCTGCACATATTTTAAACAGCGCAGGTTGCAGTATTGCACTTCTTCAGTGTAAAATCCTTTTAACCCGTCAAAGTTTAAAAGTTCATTCATTTCACGGATCAAAGCATTTCTGTAACGCGGATCTGGACCAATTAAACCTTCAGCTGTATTATCCATTACTTTAACGTAATCAATCCATACGTCAACCTGCCCGTACCACTGGATTTCATAATCTACTCCGCTTTCTACCGCCACGGGATAATTTAGCGGGTAATCAGGTATTGGTCCACCATTATATCGCAATGTATCACCCGTAACGGTAATGGGAAAATTAAAATATTCTTCCAAATAACGACCATCATATGTTGAAGAACTTGTATCCCTAAAATGAGTTGTCTGTATAATTATTTCTTTAACAATATCTCCATTAAAAGATTTAACAACAATTTTAGCAACATTTTTGACATTAAACACGTCAAGGGCATCAACAGATCTTATTCTCATCCTCGGTTTAATATGCCATCTTAAATTCGGGTCCTGGCTGTTCGTTACAAACTGCGATGGTATTCCGGATAATACCTGTTCACAGGTTTCATCTATTGAACTTAATACAGGTGTGGGAGGGTCATAAGTTGTTCCGTTTGCATCATAGAACTGAACTCTCTGCGTTACTCCGTTCCATGTATCATTGGTTGGGGTACCTTTACCGTGATGGTTTGTATATTTATGCCTGCCTGTAAAATCACCCTCCGCCTCAAATAAGCTTATTCTTCCCAGCGCGGCATGATATATCATGGTATCAGGCTGAAAGTATGCATTTAGATTATTATTCTCCAGTTCTGTTATTGCGACCGTATGTCTTCCGTCAATATTCCAGCCTGCCCATAAATTCACATTCAGCCCGCTATACCAGCTCCAGTCTGTATGGTCCAATGAATATACATATGTAGGAGTATTCCAGTTAATAGGATACGTGCCGCTGAAGCCGATAGTAAACTGGTTAGTTTGCGAATGAACTGATGATAAAAATATAACAAAAACTATAACTAAAGCTGTAAAAGTTCTCATTCTTTTTTTCTCCCAATAAATTTAAAAGCTAAATAGTGTTTTTGTGAAACAGTGTTTTTGTGAATATGTAATTATCATTACTTAATCAAGATCATTTTCCTCGTCTCCTTAAACCTTACATCACCTGAGCCGTCTGAAACAATCAACTGGTAGAAATACACACCGCTTGAAAGCTCTTTCGCATCGAAGCTAAGCTCATGAGTGCCTACTCCCAGAAGCTTATCGCTTTGCCATATAGTTTTTTCACGCCCGAGTATATCATATATCCTCAGCTTAACATAGCTTGTTTTGTTTATTGCAAATCTTATAACAGTCTGTGAGTTGAAAGGATTTGGATAATTTTGTGATAATGAATATGTAACAGGAATATTCTGATAATTGCTTATCATACCTACATAACTTATTGGTCCACCGCCATTGGTGGTGCGGGAAATATGATTTCCTCCGGGTGTATCCCCTGACCAGCCTTTGGAACTATCAATGAATGAAAACTTGTATGAACCACTACTATCAAATTGATAGCCCCAGTTCGAACCTTGATTAACAGTTTTATATATAAATGGAAAACCTATACCTGCATAACCTGATGATCCGTTATAAAAAAATAAATCACTTATTAAAAAATTATACGGCTCAGGGTCTTGTATAGTCCAATTATTTCCACTATTTATTGTGTAAGCAATCTTCCCTGCATTTAAACCCGCCCATCCAGTATTTTCATTTATAAAATATATTGACCAAATACTTTCACCAAAATTACCAACATTTACCCAATTTACTCCCGCATTGGTTGTTTTTGAAATATGCTGAGTTTCTGTTCCGCACCAGCCTGTATTATTATTCATGAAAAATAAACATTGAACATCTGTAGCTATTAATCCGTTTTGCCTCGCCTGCCAGCTCACACCGCCATTACTTGTAAACCACAAGCCGGGAGCAAAGCTGTTTGAAGAACATATATATACCGTATCTTAGCTTGGGGCAAATACATCTTCAATTATTAATCCTACGGGAATATTCATATTTATCCATGTTACACCTCTGTTTGTTGTTTTTATCAGTAATCCGTTTACATTAACAAGGCTGCTGCCAACTATGTAAACTGTAGAGTCGTTAACTACATCCATTGCGTAAAAGTTATACTGCGCGCTGTCATAATTTACCGCCCAGTTAGTTCCCCCGTTTGTTGTTCTAATTACATAGCTTCTATCCATTGCTGTTCCATGGTTTGTGCATGCCCAGCCGCGTAAACTATCGGTAAATTCAATGCCAACAATCGGCTTTGTAACGGGTATAGTTTGCTTGGTCCACTGGGAATGAGTGTATTGAGTGAGTAGAGTGAATAGTGTTATGAGTAAAAGCAGTTTTTTCAAATTGGTACGATTTGTTTATTACAAAAGTAAGTGTTAATGTATGTATTTACAAACAAAAAATAGTCTTCCAATAAAAAAAGCGGCTATTGCCGCTCTTTTGGGAAGATTATATTCTATTTATCAGGCATCTTATACTTTACTTCTTTAACACCGAAGAAGTAACTGACGCCAACACTTGCCGAGAAGTATGCAAACTGTTTCCAGTTGGCAAATTCAATTGGTTCAGTCTCAGGTGTTGCGTCATCATTTAAGCCAACGTTGTTTGTAGGCGGTACTGTACTTTCATCCTGAACGGAAGGCTCTGATTTCTTAAGCAGCAGGTTTGCATGTGTAAACCTGATACCCATATTCAGCCCAAAATTCTTCTGGAAAGCATATTCAAGCCCTATGAATGCCTGGTAACCTATTCTGAAGCTGCTCTTAATATTTATATCAACCCTGTTATTATCCTGGTTTACAATCTGCGAGCCGCCTGAGATAAAGCTGAAGAGCGGATTTAAACCGATATAGTATTTTACTTTATGTGTTGGAGTAAAATTATATTCAACCCCAACGCCCCCGTTAAATGAGTTGTAGTATATCTTTCCTTCCTCAGTGTTTGTGGCAAAAAGATCGCTCTGGAAACGGTCAAAACCTGTGACTATATCGAGCCAGAAGCTGCCTGTTTTGTTCAAAGGAAGCTTGCCTGTTAAATTGAAGCCAAAACCATTTCTTGCCCCGAAATTCTTGCCTGTTACAAATTCATATTTATTGAAGCCGCCGTTGTGGCTTGTAAGCTCCATAGCGCCGGTGTTTAGGCCACCATTGAAATGCAGTATGAATTTAGGAAGAGTTCTTACGGTTACAATTGTGATCTTCTTGGTCTTTTGTATCTTTACAGTATCATATTTTATGGTATATGAAGTATCCTGCGCATAAGAAGCGCCGGAAAGCACAATTGCGGCTGTGAATATGGTTACAAGTATTTTAGATAGAAAGTTCTGCATTCAAGTTAATTCATGTAATTCAATTACTTTTTATTTTTCATCCCGATATAAAAATTTACGCCTGCATAAAATGAGCTGTATAGAAACTGTTTCCAGCCGGCATATGGAATTACAACACCGGACGTAACTTTATTATCATTTAGATATGTTTCATTCAGATTAGCCGAGGACTTTGAATCTTTTCCGATAATATTGGCATGCGTTAATTTGTATCCCATGTTCATCCCGACCTTATCATTGAAAGCGTATTCAAATCCAAAGTTCAGGCAAATGCCAATTCGCATCGCGCTTTTTATACTCAGGTTGAAATCGGTTGAATCGGTACTAAACACAGCGCTGCCGCTTATTGCGCTGGCAACAATATCAAGACCTATATACGGTTTGATCTTCTTTTGCGGTGTAAAATTATTTTCAATACCAAGCGCCCCTGAAAATACATTATAGCTTACTCTGCCTTCTGGAGATTCTGCGATCACAAAATTGCTCATAAACCTGTTGTAACCGGCAGTTACATTAAGCCTTACATTTCCTTCTTTATGCAGGGCAATTTTTCCTGTCAGTGAAAAACCATAACCATACCTTGTTCCGAAGTTGGCTCCTGAAACAAAGTCATCTTTTCTGAAGAAAGTGTTTTCGTTGGCAGCAAGATCCAAATGTCCAATATTGTAATCAAAGCTAAGCTGAAAGGTAACCTTTGGTGGCTTACCCGGCGCTAACATATTCACTATCTTATTTGTGGCAGTATAATTATATGCAGTATCCTTGGAAGTAATGGTTTGCGTATCATCCTGGGAAAATGACAATGATATGTTCAGGAGAATAAAAAGCAATATGTAGATTTTCATTACTTTCATTTAAAAGATCATTTCTTTTTTGTTATAACAAACGCATCAGTATAACCTTTCGATTTTACGAACAAAGCATATTTTACGGCTTCGGTACTTCTTGTAAACTGGCCGACCCTTATCTTAAATAAATTCCCGGTTTGCTCGAAATAGACACCATCACCCAATTTCATTTTAGCATCTGCTAAAAATCTGTCAAAATTTTCCTGGATCGAAAAAGCTCCTATTTGAATTGCGTAAATGTATGAGTTTGGATTTTTATCTTCTTTGATCTTATCTGATATAACTCTGATAGTATCTCTTTTTACAGTTTTCTCAATATAATCAACCTGAAATTCTTCTATATCATATTCACCGGAAGAGCAGGCTATAAAGTATGCAGCCGGAGAAATTAAAAAAATTATTAGAAATATTTTAACGAATTTCAGCATATTTTTCTAAGTCAATATAAGCCATAATCTTAAAAAAAACAAGA
>JBDTNV010000125.1:0-9901 GCA_039933555.1 Ignavibacteria bacterium | reverse complement strand
ACCCCTTCTGATTTTTTCCTCTTTTTTTCTTCTAGATATACTTCTAATAGTCCCCTCTGATACTAAAATTTGAGAGGGGATTTCCTCATTTATGTTTATGACATTGTGAACTTTTCCCCCTTTTATAAATCACGTATTTTAGATAAATTTACGGGCTTTGAAAA
This sequence comes from Ignavibacteria bacterium, assembly GCA_039933555.1. Taxonomy (GTDB): domain Bacteria; phylum Bacteroidota; class Ignavibacteria; order Tepidaquicellales; family OLB5; genus OLB5. The sequence goes on along the minus strand of JBDTNV010000125.1, from coordinate 9,737 downwards.
AATTCCTGTTAATATTGCTGATTCTCTTAGCCCCAAAACTGCGGGCTGATTCACCTATTGACGGAAAGACCGTGACCTTTACCCAATTTATCAATGAAATGGCAAAATGTACCAAATACACGACTTTTGAAAATGTGAAGATAAGATACCAGATGCCTGAAGATAAAGAAGGGATGGATAAGCGGTTTAATAGCGGTTCCCCTGAGCTTTTTATCAATGCAAGCATTAGACTTTTGAACTGTGATTTTGATGTCGATTACTGGCTTGTATTAAGAAACATAACTTTCAATGATTATATAGCTGTTGCAAACTCAACTCCTATAAAAGCAATATTCAAGGAATGTACTTTCAAAAAAACACTTCGCTTATATAACAACAATATTGATTTTATTGATATGGATAGCTGTAAACTTGAACACGGTTTCAAGTTTTTCAGGAATACCGTTAAGGACCGGTTGACGTTCAAGAATTGTAAAATTTCTGTCAATCCATCGCTCTTTGGTGATACCGATGCGCTTGATATGGAGCCGCGGTTATTCCGTTTAGCAAATAAGCAGGATGGATTTGACCTTATTATACAGGATTCAGAATTTGACCTTCCGGATAACTTAAAAAATGATCCGCAGTTCTTTATAACGCTAACGGAATCAGATTTCAAAAATCTTTCATTTGTAAATAATATTGTAAACGCTACAATTGATCTTTCTGAAACCACCATCGAAAACGCTTTTGTAACTAATGAATGTAAATTCAACGGCAATTTTATTTTGGATGCGTTTAATATTAATCCTATTAATACCAGGGTTCAGTGGTCAACAGTTGATAATTACAGGATAGCTATCTTTGATCATAAAAATAAGCTGACTTATAACGGGAAAAATATTGATAGCATAGGCAATGAAGTGCGGTTTGCAAGCCTTATTAGCTGTTACGCCAATTTCTATAATGCATTTAAATCTCAGGGTAACCGTATTGCGGCAAATTCATGTTACGTTGAATGGAAAAATATTGAGACAGCGTATCTAAAGAAACAATATACATCCGGCAATGATGAGAGTGTATTTTTCAATTACCTTATGAATGTTTTCCTCAAAATATTTTGTGATTACGGAACAAATCCGCTCAAAGCTATACAGATAGCTTTTTATGTACTGCTCTTCTTCGCTGGAATATATTTCTTCTTCCCGTATTCAATACTATCATTCCACAAGCGGACAATGTTTGACCAGCTTAAAATTTACGGCAGGTACCTTTCATCCCCGAAAACGCTTCTTGAAATTGAGGATTCAGTTATTGCTAAAGATACCAAAACCCCCACTTACGATGAATACATGAGCTTTGTTACTGAAACAAAAGGCAAAGTACCATGGTATTTCAATATTTTCGGCAAGCCGCTTTATTTCCTTGAGCTTATCCGTAACAAGCCAACCAAATTATTCTACAAGCTGATCGATATTTTTCCCGATGAATGGGAAACAATGGGGCAGACAAAGAAAATTATTGCTACAGTTCTGTACGGAGCAGTATTTATACTTACAGTTCTGTGGTTCTTCCTTATCCATGTTCTAGATTCCGTAGCGCTGAGCCTGAACGTATTTTCAACTCTTGGGTTTGGGCAGATACCGATAAAAGGCGTTCCCAGATACTTAACCATTCTCGAAGGCTTCATAGGGTGGTTCCTGCTCAGTATTTTCAGCGTATCGCTAATCAGTCAGGTGATACAGTAATTATCAATCCTGAGCGAATGCCGAAGGCATGAGCGAAGGATCCATAAATTCGATGAAAGACTCAGAAAATCTAGATACCAATGATCATAATTCAAACAACCAAAATAATAATGAAAAGGAAAATAACGATGATAAAAATTATTACTGGCAATCATTTTTAATATCAATTCTTCTTTATTTAGGTTTTATTCTCATACTTTTGGCTTTTGGAATTTACAAACATGAACGTACACTTGGAGGAGTTCCATTTCTTCCATTAGTCTATATAGTAAATAAAGCGTTAAAGTTTTTCTCCAAAAAATATGGTAGCGATTTATTGGAATAATGATATTCTTTAATACTTTGTCATATATAGCGCAGCGAAAGAAGGTAGAAATAGTTCGGTAAATCAGCTTCGTTGGGAGCGGAATGTTTGTAGAAAGAAATATCACCTATAATCAGAGCTCTGTAGGAGCGATATGTTAAAATTATGGCTAACACATTTACACAAATTTATATCCAAATAGTTTTTGCAGTCAAGGGCAGGCAAAACCTGATCAGGAAAGAACGCAAGGAAGAAATTCAAAAATACATTACAGGCATAGTAAAGAATAAAAAACAAAAATTGCTGGCTATAAACTGTATGCCTGATCATACTCATATTTTTGCCGGATTGAAACCTGATATAAAAATATCTGATTTGGTTAGAGATGTAAAATCATTTTCAAGCAGTTTTATTAATGATAAAAAATTTGTTAAAGGTAAATTTTCATGGCAACATGGCTTTGGAGCGTTCTCTTATTCGCATTCTCACATTGATAGGGTTGTAAAATATGTGTTAAATCAGGAAGAACATCATAGGAAAAAGACATTTAAAGAGGAATATGTTGATCTGTTAAATAAATTTAATGTAGATTATGATCCAAAATATATTTTTGAATTCTATGAAGATTAACGTACCGCTCCTACGGAGCTCTGAATGATGGTGATATCAACAGCTACAAACATACCGCTCCTATCGGAGCTTTGAATTGTCTGAATTGTATCGGATATTTATTAATAATCCGAACCCCGTAGGGGTGAAATGTTTGTAACAAGCAATTCATAAAATTTATAGAGCCCTGTAGGGGTGACATGTAAAAGATATTCAATTAAACATTAATGACAAAACATTATAACCCCAAATTCATACTAACAGCAACATTAACATTCATTCCATATACAATATTATGGTTTTTGTGGCATAATAATTTATTCCCATTTATATATTACTCAAACTCAAATGTTAGTTCAATTGCAGCACAAAACATTTGGTACATAAATTTCGCCAATGCGCTGCTTGTTTACGGATTTGTATATTTCTACTGGCGCATTGTAAAACCTGAAACCAGATTAATTCAGCCAATTATGTGGGGAGTTTATTACAATCTATCGGTTATCGGATTTTTCAGCTTCATGACGCTTGGAATTACAAAGCAGTGGGAAATGACATATGTGATATTAGATATTTTATGGTGTATCTCAGGCGGTGCATTTATGGGTGCTATAACATATTATGTTCAAAGACGAATTATTAAAAACTAACATATCGCCCCTCTGGGGCTCAGATGATTGGATTCTATTAAACTACAAACATATCGTCCCTACGGGACTCGAATTAATAGACTCTATTTTATATGAAAAAGCTTGATCGTCTCGAAATATTTATTTTTATTTTATTATCTTTTTAGTATAACCCCGTAGGGGTGATATGTTTGTAATAAAACACATACCTGATTAATTGAGCTCCGTAGGTGCGGCATGTATAAAATAACTCAAATACCCTTGAAATTCCCGAAATATAAACTTACTTTTAATTAACAAATATCATTGAATTTAACACAATCTATGAATAATTTTACCGTTTAAAGCAATAAAATAATTAAATTCAGGTAAAATTGACAAAAACAGCAGGTTCTGTTATATTCGCGTTATTACTAACAACCCTAAGCTACGCTCAACAATACGTTACAGTCACAGCAACACCACAGAAAAAAGATTTTTTTCCAAGCGAAAACATTAAAGTTAATGTTAAAGCTGATGTTCAAAGCGGTTATCACATAAACGCAAATAGTGTAAGCGACCCTGATCTTATCCCCACAACAATTGAAGTAGATGGCGGCAGCCTTAAGGTTGGAAAAATATCCTGGCCCGGCTCGCATAAATTCAAATTCAGCTTTTCTGAAACAGAGCTTGATGTATACGAGGGCTCGATTAATATCGGTGTCAATTTAAGAGCGCCTAAAGATCTTAAGCCCGGTAAATATGATGTTACCGGCAAGCTGAATTACCAGGCGTGCAATGATAGAGCATGCTTTTCACCAAAAGATGTTCCCTTTACCGTTACAGTTGTAATAAAAGAAGATACTGCAAAAGTAGATACATCTAAGACCAAGACAACGGTTGATTCAACACTAAAAACAGATACCCTTAATAAAACTGAAAACAAAGATACAACAAAGCAGAATATTCAGTTAACCGAAAATAAAAGAGATACTACACAAAAATCAACTGCCCCCGAAAACAAGAACCAGATTGCCGCATATATCGAAGAGAACGGTATGTTTGTTGCGTTACTTATTATTTTTGTTCTCGGTATCGGTTTAAATTTAACGCCATGCGTTTACCCGCTGATACCACTCACGATAAGTTATTTTGGCGCTCAGGTATCCAACAGCAAAGGTGGCAAGTTATTAATGGCGCTTGCTTATGTTATGGGTATGTCAGTTACATATTCAGTGCTTGGACTGGTAGCCGCGCTAACCGGTGGTGTTTTCGGCAGCCTGCTGCAGTCACCAATAGTAGTTGGAATACTTGTACTAATATTCCTTGCTCTGGCACTTAGCATGTTCGGGGTATATGAAATTAAAATACCTCAGTCACTTGCAAACTTCAGCGGAAAGAATCGCCAGGGATATTTTGGTACATTCTTAATGGGTCTTACCGTTGGTTTTATAGCTGCTCCGTGTATAGGTCCTTTGGTATTAAGTTTACTCGTTTACGTTGGACAGATAGGCAGCCCGTTCCTCGGATTTATTATGTTCTTTGTCCTTTCATTGGGTTTAGGATTGCCGTATGTTTTCCTTGCAATGTTTTCAAGCTCCATTACCAAGCTTCCTCGCTCAGGTGAATGGATGGAAGGCGTGAAAATAATCTTTGGTTTGATGATGATAGGACTTGCCCTCTATACGGCTCAGCCTCTTATGTCAGTTAAAATTTATGAAATTATTTTCCCGCTATTCTTAGTCTTAGCAGGTGCATATCTTATTCTAATTGATAGAAAAGCTATCAGTGCGCCGACATATACACGAATAAAATATGTGATTGCAATTGCCGCAATTGTTTGGGGTTCCATGAATTTGCACTTCGGTGAACAGGCGCCCGTTGGCAGTGGCAAGTATGAATGGCAGATGATGCAGACACAAACGCAGATAGACGGTTCATTAACAAAATCAAAAGATAAACCTACAATAATTGATTTTTATGCTGACTGGTGCGCGCAATGCAAAGAGCTTGATAAATATACTTATATTGACCCTAAGGTTATCGAACTCTCAAAAAAATTCAATAGCATTAAAGTTGATCTGACCAAGGGTGATAAGGAAATAGAAAGTAAGTTCAAAATACAGGGATTGCCTGTTGTTGCCTTCATAGATAAGAACGGCAAAGAAATTGATGAGCTTAGAATTACCGGATTTTTGAAGCCAGATGAATTTGTTAAGGTTATGGAAAAAGCATTAAGTAAGTAATTGTATAAGATGTAAATCCCGAACAAAATAAGATTAGTTTTTGTTAAGTAAATTAGAAATAAATAAAACATATAAATGAGATTTCTTAAAATAGCCGTATTTTTAGTTTTACCTTTTACTTTTTTTGCGCAGCAAAATTACAATTCCGGGTTCAGGCTCAAGAGTGCTGCAAAGGAGGATTTTTCTTTTAAAGGGAATTCCATTGTACCTATGGAAAAGAAAAACAATTTAAGTTTTTTGGATTCCTTATCAGAAAAGAAAACGACTTCAACCGTCAGGAAATCCAAAAAATCACCCGGTCTAGCTTTTATATATGGATTCTTAATACCGGGTATGGGACACGTATATTCAGGTAACTTTAATACTGGAAAATATTTCATGATCTCCGAAGCTGCTGTTTGGCTGACATACACTTTATTTTCTGTTTACGGCAACTGGCTTCTGGATGATGCGTACAGTTACGCGTCAACACACGCCGGAGTTACTGTTGGAGATAAAGCAAAAGATGATAAATTTTTCATTGATATAGCGAATTACAGTAATGTAGATGAGTACAACAACGAAAAACTTCGCTTCGGTGAATATGATAAGTTGTACTACCCTGAGCAGGGTTACGGGTTCTACTGGAATTCAGACGAAGAGCGCAGGCTGTACCGTGGCGATAAAATTGGTGGAGACAGGATGTTAAATGACAGGCTTTTTGTTGTCGGCGCAGTCTTTATCAATCATTTGATCAGCGCTATCAGCGCAGTGTTTGCGGCAAACAGCTATAACAGCGAATTAAAGGAATCAGGCTCAGGCGGGTTCAGGATGACTGCGGGTGTACAGAAACATTTCAATGTGATTGACGGTATTAAGCTGAATATATCAAAGAATTTTTGACGCTATATAATTGAACAAAGGCTCAGACTCAGTGAAAATTGATCCGAAACTTTATGTTAACCTTAAGCTTGTAATTGAGTATGACGGTAAGAATTATTCCGGATGGCAGAGACAAACGAAGTTAAAGAGTGTGCAGCAGACCATTGAAGATGCATTAACTATCTTATTCCCGGGTGAGAAGATAACAATAATGGGTGCGGGCAGAACAGATGCAGGTGTTCATGCATACGGGCAGGCTGCGAATTTCAGGGTTAGCAGAGCAAAGTATAATTCATTTGGTAAAAATAAATTAATTTATTCATTAAATGCTTTGTTACCGGATGATATCTTAATTAAGAAACTGGTTACTGTCCCAATAGATTTTAACTCAAGATATTCTGCGAAGAGTAGGGAATACATTTACAGGATAACAAGGGTACCAAAAGCAATCGGCAGAGAAGAGCTGTACTATCTTAAGTATGATATAGATCTTGATACTGCGAAAGAATTCTGCAAAACACTAAGCGGCTGGCATTCATTTAAATCACTTTGCAAGAATAAAACTGATGACCACGATTTTAACTGTAATGTCACAAGGATTGATATAAGGAAAAGAAAAGACAGCATTATAGAATTTACAATAATTGCAAACCGATTCCTGCACTCAATGGTTCGCGCGATTATAGGGGCAATGCTTAAGGTAGCTTCAGGGAAAATGAGCTTAAATGAATTTACACAGAAATTCAAAAAAGGAGATGAAATAAAGACACAGTATGTACCTTCTCACGCTTTATTTTTATCAAAAGTAAATTATTAATAAATTATGAAAACGAAAGTATCTGCATCAATTACGGTTATCTTAGCCGTGATCATATTTTCATCATCATCCTTTTCTCAGCAAATTGAAGTGCAAAAGCTGAGCTTAAGTAAACAGGAAAAAGTGGGCAAGCTCATTATTCAGGATAAGCTTACTTCTATTAATTCCGGAGATATTAGAAATTCCGGGAAGCTTGATCTTGAGGCTTTAAATTCACCTGAGAATAAATTTCTTGAAGCTGAAAATAATTTACAGGTTAACACAAAAAAGAAAAAATCTGTCGGACTTGGTGTTCTGCTATCAGCGCTCGTTCCCGGTGCAGGTGAGTTTTACGGCGGCAATTATCTAAAGGCAGGAATATTCTTCGGGATTGAAATGCTTGCATGGGCTACATTTGCTTATTTTGAAAGCAAGGGGAATACCAAAGAAGATGAATATAAAGCATATGCTGACCAGTATTGGGATGTAAGAACATATGCACGCTGGTTAATGAGTGAAGGATTCAATGAAAACAGTGGAATAAATCCCGATGAACCAAACTTGGGTGTGCTGCGTGAACAGATAATGGTTTGTGAGCGCGCGAATTTTTCACACACAATGCCTGAATACGGCTCGCAGCAGTATTATGAGTTAATTGGAAAGTATCAGAACTTTCAGGCAGGTTGGACGAACCTGGCTCATACTCCCACAAAAAACCAGGGTCCGTATTGGTATGAAACATACCATGACCCCGTGTTTACAAATTATGCCGTTGAACGACAAAAGGCAAACGATTTCTTCGATTATGCTAAGATTGGACCGATAACTGCAATAGTTAACCACATTCTAAGCGCGGCTGATGCAGCGTGGGTTATTTCAACGTATAACAGTAAAATAAAAGTTGAAACGGGCTTCAGGATGGAAAACAGGGTTTCGCCGTATACGTATCAATTTAAGCAGATACCGACATTCAATGTATCAGTGAACTTTTAGTTCATAAATAAATTATGAAAAAAAAGACAGGCTAATCACCTGTCTTTTTTTTTGAGAAAAACCGAGACAATGCTACACTGCAAAAACTTTACACTTTTTTCTCTTAAAATATTTTTCTGCAGATTTAATATTGCCTGCACTGAATATCCCGTAAACTGTCGACCCGCTTCCGCTCATTAACGCGAATGAAGCCCCAAGTTTATACATATCGAATTTTATTCTTTCGATCTCGAGATACATTCCAAACACGACTCTTTCGAAATCATTTATCATTAATCTTTCGTTGTTCAGATCAAACTTATGAATTTTATTCAGCATTTTTTGCTTCCTGCTTTTTACGCGAAGCTCTTTAAAAGCCCATGGCGTTGAAATGTGTATCCCGGGATTAACAAGTAATATCTTCCCTTTAACTCTAAACTTTGGAAGGGGAGTCAGTTTCTCACCCTTCCCTTCGGCATATGCAGGTTTGCCAATTAAAAAGAATGGAACATCGCTTCCTATATCCTGAGCAAAAGTAAGGATCTCATTCGGTTTTGCTTTGAGCCTAAAGTATTCTAAAAGTATCAATAAAACACTTGCAGCATCAGAGCTTCCGCCGCCGAGTCCCGCCCCGATAGGAATATTCTTCTTAATATTTATTGTCAAACGGTATTTAGCATTTATCCTGAATTCTTTGAAAAACAATTCAACTGCCCTGTAGCAAATATTCTTTTTGTTTGGAATATTGCCCTCAGGCTTTGAAGCTACCTTCATGATGTTTTTCTTTGCTGTTGCCGGAAGCTTTTCAATTTCCAGTTTTATATCATCATATATTTTAACGGGATAAAATATAGTTTCAAGATTATGATAACCGTCTTTCCGCTTTGAAAGTATCCGCAAGCCGATGTTGATCTTAGCGGGGGCTTTAACGTTATATATTTCTTTATCTAATGATTTTCTCACATTACAAAGTTATAATTTAAAAAGGAGTTTACAATCTATAAATATTATGATAATATGATCAAATAATGCCGTTCTATATCGGCTTATATCAAAAATTATCAAATTGAATATTCACCATTTTTAAGGTATTTTACCAGCCTATGAAAAAATTAATACCGCTTTTAATTGCAATATTTTGCTTACCGGCATTTTCTCAAATAGTGCCTTTTACTGTAAATTTAGATACATCAATAACAAAAACCCTCGATAGTTCGTTAATATACGTTAAGAACCCAACCAACAAAGTAATAAATGTTACCTCTATCAGAACTACTTCACCATTTTTCTACACAAGGGTTAACACACTTAATGTAGGTGCAAATGACAGCACGGGTCTTTGGGTAATATATTCATCGTATCAGAATCTGACTTACAAAGCCTTTTTGATTCTCGATGCCAGAGTGCCAAACGGCGGTTTGCATTATTCATTGGTATACGGACTCGTTGCAACTTCAAAATACCCCGATGTGCTTTATGCATTTTCACAAGGTTTGAGCGATGAACCATTAAAATCAGCAATAAAAACTTTCACTTCCACCGGCGCAATTACACTCGGTTATAATACCGCAAGAGACAGGATGTTTGAAACTGTTGATGATTACGGCGGCGATA
>JBDTNV010000124.1:0-9979 GCA_039933555.1 Ignavibacteria bacterium | reverse complement strand
ATAATTTCAATAAAGGTTTCACCGAAAATAATATAAAAATGAGATCACGATACATCTTTCTTTTCCTGCTGGTATCTTCTTTGTTTTCAATAACTTATGCTGCCGGCGATATTAACGGTACCTTGACGGTAGATGGCTTGACTCGTGAATATATTCTACATCTCCCGAAAAATTACGGAACTGAGGCTCTGCCACTCGTTATGGTTTTCCACGGCGGGGGCGGAACAGCTGAGCAGATCAAGGACCACACAAAGTTCAACAAGCTTGCAGACAGGGAAAACTTTATTGTTGTGTATCCCAATTCCGTTGATAAGAACTGGAGCGATGGAAGAATAGGCGATAAGCTGCCCAAGGATAGGGATGATGTTAAATTCATTTCAACAATGCTTGATACTTTGATCGCCAATTATAAAATACGCAGCGGACGTGTTTTTGCAACAGGCATATCCAATGGCGGATTTTTCTCCTTTTACCTGGCAAATAAACTCTCAAGCCGGATACTTGCCATTGCGCCTGTTGCGGCAAACATACCCGAAAATCTGAAGGATACCTGGCGGACAGATGTTCCGATATCACTCATGCTTATCAACGGTACAAAAGATCCGCTGGTAAGATACGATGGCGGCCCCGTAGGCTATAAAGATGAAGAAGGCGGGCGCGGCAGCAGTATTTCAACTGACTGGACAATAAAGATATGGGTTGATAACAATTCATGTATGCCGGGAACAAAGACGGAAGAAATAGAAGATACAGAAGATGATGGGTGCAAAGCGGACATGGAAACCTATTACAAATGCGGCAGCGGAACAAAAGTTGTTTTGGTGAAAGTAACAGGCGGCGGACATACCTGGCCCGGCGCTTCCCAGTATCTCCCAAAAATGCTTGTTGGAACGGTTTGCAAAGATTTCAACGCGACAGAAATGATATGGAGTTTCTTCAAATCAATTCCTGAAAGGGAGTAAGCACCTCGGGTTTATGAACAATATTACAATCCGTCAAATAACCGAAGCTGATTATCCATTGGTTAAGCGGATCTTTGAAGAGGGAATTTTGACCCGCAATGCAACATTCGAGAAGTCAGCGCCTGAGTGGGCAGAATGGAATTCATCAAAGCTCCCCTATTGCAGGCTCGCCGCAATTGTTGATGGCGAATTAGCCGGATGGGCCGCCATATCACCCACATCAAAGCGCGAAGTATATAAAGGCATCACAGAAGAAAGTATTTATATCGCAAAGAAATATTCAGGCAAAGGAATAGGGAAAGCTTTGATGAATGCACTGATTGAAGAGAGTGAAAAAAAAGGCGTGTGGACTCTCTACGCATCCATCTTCCCTGAAAATACTGCAAGCATCAAACTTCACATTTCCTGCGGTTTCAGAGAAATAGGCTGCATGGAAAAAGCAGGCTGCATGGATGGCCTTTGGCGCGATACAGTTCTGTTTGAAAGAAGAAGTAAAAAAGTTGGAGTATAAAAAAAGTATCCCTGTAGAGACGGGTTTGAAACCCGTCTCTACAAATAATAATAGAAACTTCGGTTGAATAAGCTCTATATTAAAAATATGGTATGCGGCAGATGTATAAAGGTCGTAAGTGAAGAGCTTAATAAGCTTGGTATCAGATACAGCTCCATACAGCTTGGGGAAGTTGAGCTCAGTTCATCAATTGCTAATGATAAGCTTGAAAAACTACGCTCCGCACTGCTTGAAAACGGATTTGAGCTTATCGATGATTCAAAAACAAAGCTTATTGAATCGGTTAAGACCCTCATCATCAAATCAATTTACCAAAATAATAAACCGGAGGAAATCAATTACTCTGATTACCTTTCCAAAGCAACCGGCAAGCCCTACACTGTTTTAAGCAGCCTGTTTTCTTCAGTTGAAAATACCACAATAGAAAAATATATTATCTCACAGAAAATTGAGCGCACTAAGGAGCTTTTGGTTTATGGTGAGCTTACCTTAAGCGAAATTGCATACCGGCTTGGTTACAGCAGCTCACAGCACTTATCTAACCAATTCAAAAAAGTTACCGGCTTTACTCCAAGCTATTTTAAGGAGCTTAAAGCCCAAAAACGCCGGTTTATTGATAAAATCATCAAAACTGACCCTTAAAATCATATACATCTTTTCAGGAATTATGTAACACTCTGCCTGTTATTGTATGCTATCTTTGTATCGTAATTAAGAAAGGATACAAAATTGAAACATACATATTCAGTTAACGGAATGACATGCAGCAAATGCCTGAAGACAGTTAGTTCAGAACTTGAAGGAATCAAGGGAATTGAAAAAGCTGTTGTAACTTTAACTCCCCCGCAGGCTGATATTACAATGAAGGAACATATTCCAACTATCGTAATGAATAAGGCTTTGGCAAAGGCAGGGAAATATTCACTTACAGAAACAGGAAATATGCATCATGAAATGGCTTCTGAAGTAAACCTGGGCATTGAACCTGAAGAAGAAAAGAGATCATTCTTCGCAGCATATAAGCCCATCCTGCTGGTATTCGGATATTTGATAGGTATCACAGTAATTAACGAATTATCAAAAGGCAGGTTTAATATGATGAGCTCCCTGAATGTTTTCATGGGCGGATTCTTCCTCGTATTTTCGTTCTTTAAGCTGCTTGACCTTAAAGGATTTGCATATTCATACATGTCATATGACATAATCGCAAAAAAATGGCTTGGGTGGGGATTCATTTACCCGTTCATTGAGCTCTCACTTGGGCTGGCGTTCCTCTTCCATTTCGATCATACCATAACCAACATAGCAACAATTGTTGTAATGGGTGTAAGCAGTATCGGTGTAATTCAAAGCCTCGCTGCAAAGAAAAAAATACAGTGCGCATGCCTTGGCACAGTTTTTAATCTGCCAATGTCTAACATTACGTTGATTGAAGACCTCCTAATGGTCGTAATGGCAGCAGTAATGATAATCATATAACAATTGCTAGAAAATTAAAGAGTATATAAGATGAAATCGGCAATAAAAATAATCACAATTGCAGCAATAATGGGTCTGTTTACCGGAAGGCTGTATTCACAGCATGACCATCATAGTATGGATAACGATCAAATGAACCGGAGTGATTCCAACATGGTAATGGATTCCACCATTAATAATGATACAGCCAAAACACATGATATGCATCATCACGATATGAACGAAAATAAAAAGAGCGGGCATGATATGGATAACATGGAATCAATGCTCGCAATGTCACATTCATTTTCACTAAGCCTTGATATGAACCGCAACGGTTCAGGTACTGCATGGCTGCCTGATGAATCACCAATGAACGGCTACATGATACACTCCAACAACTGGATGCTTATGTTCCACGGCAGCATTTTTGTAAGATATACTTCAAGCGATATAACCAAAGAAGGCTCACGGGGTTCGAGCAGGTGGGATGCGCCCAACTGGTTTATGGGAATGGCGCAGAAGAAGCTTGGTAAAAATGGGCTCCTTAGGTTCGGACTTATGATGTCCTTAGACCGTTTCACCGAAGGCGGTGATGGTTACCCGCTATTGTTCCAGTCAGGGGAAACATGGGAAGGCAAACCTCTTGTTGATAGACAGCACCCCCATGACCTGTTTGCGGAGTTGAGCGCGGCTTATACACAAAGGTTAACCAAGGATGTTGACATCACAGGCTACTTCGGTTATCCGGGTGAGCCAGCTCTTGGACCCGTTGCATTTATGCACAGGGTATCCAGCTCAAACAATCCGGATGCGCCGCTTTCTCATCACTGGCAGGATGCTTCGCATATAACATTTGGAGTTGGTACATTGGGATTTCGCTATAAAATATTTAAACTTGAAAGCTCTATCTTCACAGGCAGCGAGCCTGATGAGAACCGGTATAATTTCGATAAGCCTCTTTTCAATTCATACAGTTACCGCTTATCTGTAAATCCAACAAAGAATTTTGCCCTGCAGTTTTCCCAGGGATTCATAAAATCCCCAGAAGCGCTGGAGCCCGGCGTTGATGTTACAAGAACAACAGCAAGCGTAATTCACAGCCATAATTTTTCATATACACGAAACATTAACACAACACTTGCGTGGGGATATAATGATAAGGGTCATGGACATACAGAGCACTCCATACTGCTTGAAAGTAATCTTCAAATGAATAAGTTCGCGGTTTACACACGGTATGAATTCGTTCAGAAAGATCCCGAAGAGCTTGCGCTTGTTGGATTTGACCATGACACGAAATTCAATATTAACGCAATGACTATTGGTACAAATTACAGGCTGTTCCAGTTTTCAAATACTAATGTTTCGCTTGGCATACAGGGCAGCATGTATTTCACTCCCAAGGAATTACAGTCAATCTACGGAAAGAATCCACTTTCAGCACAGCTATACATAAAGCTAAATCCAGCTGATATGTAATATACAACTCTCCCCCTGACAGGCCGAAGGACTGCCCCTGCATGTGGGAGCCGGAGGGGGTATTTTAATGAGACCTGTCTCATAAAAAGCAGACGGGTTTGAAACCCGTCTCTACAAATAACAAAATTTATTAATCATCACAACCACAACAATGAACCAAGATCTTTCACACCATAAAACAGAAAACCAAAGCTTATACAAGCTGGCATTCAGCGCAACGGTACATTGTTTGATCGGCTGCGGACTTGGCGAAGTTACGGGAATGATACTTGCGGTAATTTTTTTCCTGGATAACCATACCTCAATGATACTTTCCATAATTCTCGGTGCAATAGGCGGATTTGGTCTGGGTGTTATTCCTTTAAAGCGCGCAGGTTACGCGTGGAAGGCAGCATTCAAACAAGTCCTGATCGCAGAAGGATTAAGTATTGCTGTCATGGAAACATTTGAGGCAATTGTGCAGATATATACTCCGGGGGTTATGGAAGCAGGACTCACCGATGCGATTTTCTGGTACGGAATGCTGCTCAGTCTCGTTGCCGGATTCATAGCTGCCTATCCGGTAAATTACATTTTTGTCAAAATGGGCTTTCGTCATCTGCATTAGTCTTCTGTAGAGACAGGTCTGCTATGACTGGCTATGACAGGTGCCCTGTCTCCAAAAAGCAGACGGGTTTGAAACCCGTCTCTACACGAATTTATAACAGCTCCCTCCTTTCCAGAAAACACGTAGTGATTTCGTGGTCCCGCTTTAGCGGGATTAAGGAGGGGTAGCATCCGGCATAAGCCGGATGCGGGGTGGTTTAGTCAAATAAATTCCTCAACACTTTTCAATTTTCACTGAATTCAAGTGAAAAATAGATTTAGAAGAGCACTTCGTGACTTCTCTCGCTGCGCTCACTCAGAATGACAGGCCTCCAAATCCTTCTCTTGAAACGTTTACAGCTTTATCCCCACTTCGTTTTTGAAGGGGGGGGGGAGAAGATTTACAGGTCTATAATAATCTCGAATTAGTCTTTATTATAGGCTATGTCAATATCTCAGATGGGGGTTGATTCTTTCACAGTTTCCCCCAAAATCCTTCCCTTGAAACGTTTCGTATATTATAGTAGTTTATAAATATACACACAAGAAAGGCTGTATAATGTTTAAAAATAATGTAATATTTTTGCTTTTTCTGGCAATTTCACTGGTAACAGTAACTACGTTTGCGGGATGCTCGTTTACAGGAAGCAAAACAGTGAAAACATCCCTGAATTCAGATGAAAACAAAACAATTGGTGATAAAACAACAAAGGATAAATCAACAACAATGAGCGATACAACAAAAACAGATGCATCAAAGCTCCAAACCGCGGTACTTGCAGGCGGATGTTTCTGGTGCATAGAAACAATTTTCCAGGATATAAAAGGTGTTGAAAAAGTTGAGTCAGGTTATTCAGGCGGTTCAACAAAGAATCCCAGTTATAAGGAAGTATGTTCAGGCACAACCGGCCATGCTGAAGTAATAAAAATTACTTATGACCCGGCTCTGATAAGCTATGAGCAGTTGTTAACGGTATTCTTTCACATTCATAACCCGACTACTCTCAACAAGCAAGGCGCTGATGCCGGCACACAGTACCGCTCAGCAATATTTTACAATACGGATGAAGAGAAAACAACTGCCGATAAAGTCATTGCTGATATCACAGCTTCAAAATTATGGGATGACCCTATAGTAACTGAGGTAACCAAGCTTGGTGATTACTACAAAGCTGAAGATTACCACCAGGATTATTACAATAACAATATGGAGCAGTCTTACTGCTCATATGTAATAGCCCCGAAAGTAAGGAAATTCTATAAAGAATTTCCCCAGCTTTTAAAAGATAACGTTAAGCAGTAATCCAAACATAAAGCAATTTTTTTTTGTAGAGACGCATCACATGCGTCTCTTTTTTTATGACCAATTATGTCCCCCCTTTGTTTTTAAAGTCGCAGAACTGGTTTGACAGTGGGGGGATAACAAATGATTTCAGTTTGTTAACTCTTTTTCCCTTATTTTTGTAAAACTAAAAATTTCTATATGAGCTGGATATTCTTAATCATTGCGGGTATTTTTGAAATATGCTTCGCCATATCGCTTAAATATTCCGAAAGCTTCTCAAAGCCCGTACCGACAATACTATTTATCTTATTTACAATATTGAGCTACTTTTTTCTCGATAAAGCGCTTGGAACAATTCCCCTTGGAACGGCGTATGCAGTATGGACGGGTATCGGAGCCTGCGGAATTGCTGTTATCGGCATATTCCTGCTTAAAGAACCTGTCGATTTCTGGCGGATATTCTTCATTTTCACGCTGATTGGCTCCATAATCGGCCTCAAATTTGTATCAAACCATTAATTTAACATGAGAAAAATCTTTTTTGCGGTATTGATGATTTTTGCATTCACCTGCTCTACCCTGTTTGCACAGCTCAGCAAATTTGAATTGAAAATTGACACAAAGAACTCTGAATTTACACACCTAAAACCATTTAAGCTCTCATCAAAAGCTGATGCACCGACTTACTTTTATCTTGCAGCAATCATAAATCCAATGCTTGTTATAGAAGATAAAAAAGTATTCTTCGGGCTTACAAAAGAAATTTCATTCGGTAAGTTTCCTTACGGCAGAATAGCATTTGAGTATTCCTATATTTTCCGCAGCTACAACACCAGTCACTTAAGGCTATCATATAATTTTGATTTTGTTTTTGATGGAGGCGATTTTGTAGTCTTCATTGCAACACCGGGTGCCGGGTATTTTACCGATACAAAAAACGAAGGCTGGTTCCTGCACGCTTCAGTTGGCGCAATTATGGCAACCAGTGACCATTTTGGGATCAGTCCTTACCTCAGATATCGCCATACATTTATTAAAGATAAATTAAAATCAGATATCAACGATATTTCGCTTGGCGTAAGCTTTATGTTCTACTACTAAACTAAAAATATGCTGAAAAAAATCATACTGCTGTTCTTCTTTACCATGAGCACATTGTTTGCGCAGAATTCCATATTAGATAAACCCCATCTTAAGCTTAAAAGTGATGACTTAAAGGAAAACTATTCAGATATCAAGGCTCCCAGGCTTTATAAAAAGTCCGAGCTTCCCTTAGGTTTAATTTTAACGGTTGTCCCCTTTATTCTGTTAAATCCAATACTGGTTTTTGAAGATAAAAAAATATTCTGGGGGCTTACTAAGGAAATTTCGTTCAGCTCTTTGCATTACGGCAGGTTTGCGTTTGAATACTCCTTTCTTTTCAGAACATTTAACAAAAATCATTTAAGGTTTTCGTATAATTACGACTTCATGTATCAGGAGGGCACAACATGGATCTATTTTGTCTTTTCTCCGGGTGCCGGGTATTTCACCGATACAGAGAACAAAGGAGCCTTTGCGCAAACAGCCCTTGGATTCTTCGTTCCAACTCCATTAATGTTCCTGCACTTCTATCTTAAATACAGATACACGAAAATATTTAATAAGGATAAATCCGATATACACGATATTTCTATTGGAACAGGCTTTGTTTTTTAGATAAATTTTCAGGAAAAACATCTATGCCTGTTAAGAGTAAGATATTTTAACCCTTATATTCAACAATTTTTCATATATTTACGAAAATAAAACATGTAAAATCTATGGAACCACCAGTATCTTATCCTCAATCTGATTCATTCCAGGGGAAAAAAATTTACGGAAAAAAATCGGGTTGTGCCTCGAAAGGTTGTTTTGGTATCATTGGAGCGGTTTTTCTTCTGGTTGTAATTGGTGTAATTGGTTATTTCTTTGCTGTACCTGCAATTATGCCTAACCATATCAGCGGTGATTTTCTCGATGCCGTAATTGTTCCCACAAAGGACGGAAAACAGAACCTGTGGATCTTGACTGACGGCTCGTTCAATTTTATCATGGAAAAAAGCTCACCCGGTTCTCACTCAGTCGGGCGGGAGTGTTACTTGTGCAAAACATATACTTATATACTCGATACCAAAAACCAGGATGTACTCAAAAAAATAAAAACCCCGTATGAAGATATTATCACAAAGATAGATATGTTATATGTTGACGGTAAAGTATGGGAATTTACCAGTGATTACGGCGAAAATGAGCCTAAGATAGAAGCATTTGATCCTGATACCGGCGATAAGCTTATGGATACTAAACAGTTCATTGCAAAATACCCGGTGCTTAGCTCGGGTCTTTCAAAATCATACTACGATAAAAAAGAAGGCACACTTAGAATTGAAACTAAAGACGGTAAACAGGGCGTAATATACCATATAGCCACTGAAAAACTGTACCCCGAGTACAAAGATCTGATGGAAGTTCAAAGGAAAGATTCGACACCGACATACCTCGCCGTACTTTCACCTGAAAACAGCTCATCACAGGCAAGGAAATTGCTTTACCTCGTCTCCGGTCCGCGCGCAAACTTGTTAGATCATGGAAGCAGCCTGGATAATTTCGTTAAAAATGATGATAATCTTAAGTATTACGGTCTTGATGCCCGGCCGCTTGGCGAAAAGATCTACCTTGAGGGAATTATTTACCACCAGGATAAAGATTGCGCGATCATAATTTATCTTGATAAGCTTGGCAAGAAATCAAACCGCCTGATGACATGCGTTGACCTGAAAACAGGCAAAGAAAAATGGACTGTTGATAATGATGTTCTTTTCAAAAGAATGAGAATTGATGAAGAAGACGATACGTTTTCAAGCCTCTTCTTCACAAAAGATAATATTGATGTCAAACGCGCAGGCGAGCTTGTGATACTTCAGCTAAAGGGATACGGGATCATGGCAATAGATTTTTCCACAGGCAAAAAGCTGTGGGATAAAGATATTTAAAACAAAAAATTTAATGAAGAAAATAATAAAAATAGTTCTTGTTATTCTTGTTATCGGTTTAATTGCTATCCAGTTCTTTAACAGGCCTGATAAAACCGCTAAAACAGAAATTACACCCGCCAACATTACGAAGGTAATGACAGTTCCTTCAAATGTTGAAAGCATTTTAAAACGTTCTTGTTATGATTGCCACAGCAACCAAACTGTTTGGCCATGGTACACGAATGTAGCTCCTGTTTCATGGCTTGTAGCTGATGATGTTGTTAAAGGCAGGAAGAAAATGAATTTCAGTGAATGGACAAATCTATCCGAATCAAAAAGAGAAGCCCGGCTGAATGATATTTGCGAAGAGATAAAAGCAGATGAAATGCCGCTCTCCAATTATCTGATCATCCACGGTGATGCAAAGCTTTCACAGGCCGATAAGGATATACTCTGCAAATGGGTTGAAACCGAAATGAAGAAACTGGAAGAATCAAACCCGCAATAAAAACGGACTAATTATATAATTACATTGATTTTACTCTATTACATTATTAGTTTATGAATTAAAGTTAATTAAATAAGAAATTTTGCAGGAAGCATCTATAAATACACCGAAACAAAAAGTTAAGATGGAGTTTGTCTTTTGCCATCGTTTGCCTGAACGTTCCTTTTTCTACAAGGGCAAACAGTTCCCTGT
>JBDTNV010000123.1:0-10036 GCA_039933555.1 Ignavibacteria bacterium | reverse complement strand
ATTGTATTTGAATTTCATTTATTTATAAAATTATGTTAAATATATAACCTGATATTATTATACATACTGTAACTACACTAAAGAAAATTGCGATCAGTTTTCCTGTCATTACTTTCTTCAGCAAAATAGCCTCAGGAATAGATAGCCCTACAACTGCCATCATAAAGGATAGTGATGTACCTAATGGCACTCCCTTTGCAATAAACACCTGTATTACTGGTATAATACCCGCAGCATTAGCGTACATTGGTACACCAAGTATTACTGCCAGCGGAACTGCATACCATGTTTCTTTGCCAATGTATTGGGCAAAAAAGCCTTCAGGTATAAACCCATGCATACCGGCTCCTATTGCTATACCAATAATTACATACAGGATTACACTCTTTATTATTTCTGATGCTTCAGATGTAATAGCAGGGATACGTCTTAAAAACGGGAGCTTCTCATCTTCAAACCGTTCTTTTTCTTTTTCGGAATCTGCCCAAACTTTTCTAACCCAATCAGTGAGCAAATATTCTAATTTCAGCTTTCCAAGTATAACCCCGCTTGCTATGCCAAGTATTATTCCGCTTGTAACATAAATTGCGGTGATTTTAAATCCAAACATTCCAAGGAACATTGCAACTGCTACTTCGTTAACCAGTGGTGAAGTAACCAGGAACGAGAATGTAACTCCAAGCGGAATACCGCCTTTTACAAATCCCATAAATAATGGCACCGATGAGCATGAGCAAAATGGTGTTACTGCTCCAAATAAGGATGCAAATAAATATTCCAGACCGTAAAGCTTGTTTCTTGATAAAAAATTACGGATACGGGCTATTGGGAAATAAGAATTAATGATCCACATAAAAAAAATAATTATGAAAAGTAAGATGAGTATCTTAATAGTATCGTATATGAAAAAGTTGAGAGCTGAACCTAAATGACTTTGTTCAGTTAAGCCAATTATACTATATACTAACCAATCAGAAATATATTGCAGCCAGTCAAACATAAAATTGTTTTGAAATGGTAAAGAATAAAATAACTAATTTATGATTTATCTCTTACAAATTTCTATTCTATCAACAAATCCAAGTTTGATGCGGTCACTTTTTATCACATCGTCATCTTCCAGAATAAAATGCATACTCGTCATTAATGAAGATATCTCAGGTTTGTTTATATTTTTGGTTAGACTATAATTTATCCACTTTCCGTCTTTGTAGTCTTCAATAAATCCGGCAACTTTTAATATATTTAAGTGACTCGAAACAGTGGAAGCGGCTAGTCCTAGAATATCTGTAATCTCGCATACACAAAGCGGCTTAATCTGAAGCATTTTGATGATCCTCAATCTGTTTGGGTCAGAAAGTGCCTTAAATATGTTTGTTTGATGTTTTAGCATAATATCATTTCGTTATTTGACGAAATATAGCATGTTACATATTTTTATTTTATGATTTGTAACATATTAGAGTATGATAGTTCTCTTATTATTGAAAATTACCATTTTACATAATGGGGATAAATTTATCCCTTTTCTGAAGAACTTCTTTATCGTAATATTGCAATAAGACAATAAAGAAAAATATATGGGACTCACTAAAACTGATAATTTTACAACAGAACAAAACGAACTTGCGGCACTTGCCAAAGCTCTCGGACATCCTGCTCGTGTAGCAATTATTGAATATCTAAGCTCTCAGGCTGATTGTGTTTGCGGCAGTATTGTTGATGCATTACCTTTGGCGCAGGCAACAGTTTCCCAGCATTTAAAAGAGCTCAAAAACGCGGGACTCATTCAGGGGAATATAGAAGGTAATTCAGTTTGTTACTGCCTCAATCCCGAAAAATGGAAAAAATTCAAATTAATGCTCGAACCAATATTCACACACATAGAACAACCGGTTTGTTGTTAATAAATATAATTCATCCATAAATAAAATTAATATGAACACATTAGAAGAAACAAAAACAAAAGAAAAAGCATGCTGCGGACCCGACTGCTGCAGCGATGAAACAAATGAAACTGATGTCCTTGTCGCTGATCTCACAAAAGAAAAATCAGAAGAAGAACTCAAGCAGATAGTCAAAGAACAGTATTCTCAAATTGCATTACAGTCAAAAGAGCTCAATGAATCTTCATGCTGCGGCTCAACATCAGCATGCTGTAGTGATACTACAACATTCACCATAATGGCTGATGAATACAAAAACCTTAAGGGCTACAATCCCGATGCTGATCTGGGCTTAGGCTGCGGGTTGCCAACTGAATTCGCAAAAATAAAAAAAGGTGATACAGTTGTTGATCTTGGTTCAGGCGCGGGCAATGACTGTTTTGTTGCCAGGGCTGATACAGGGGATAGCGGTAAAGTCATAGGTATCGATATGACACCGGCAATGGTCGATAAAGCAAAAGCAAACTCTGCCAAACTTGGATATACTAATGTTGAATTCCATTTAGCAGAGATTGAAAACATGCCTATTGAAAATAACACGGCTGATGTTGTTGTTAGCAACTGCGTAATGAACCTTATACCAAACAAAGTAAACGCTTTTAGGGAAGTATACAGAGTAACAAAACCAGGCGGGCATTTCTCAATTTCAGATATCGTTTTAACAGGGGAATTGCCGGCTAAAATTAAAGCCGCTGCAACAATGTATGCAGGCTGTGTTTCAGGTGCGGTTCAGAAAGATGAATACCTGAATATTGTAAAAAATGCGGGATTCAAAAATATAACCATTCAAAAAGAAAAATTAATTACTATACCTGATCAAATACTATTGGATTATATGACAATAGACGAAGCAAAAGAATTCATAAGAACAGGTTACGGTATATACAGCATCACTGTTTACGCCGAAAAATAACAACTCTCACCCCCTAACCCCTATCCCGAAGGGAGAGGGGAGCAATGTGTTTCGGATTTTGGTTCTCCCTCTCCTTTTAGGAAAGGGAGTTAGAGGGTGAGGTTATCTTCAAACAAATTATAAATTTAACTATTCCTGAACCCTCCCCTTTGGGAGGGCAGGGTGGGGTCTTTTATGTCAACCAACAATTGCGCGCCAACAGAACGTAAACATTTAAGCTTCCTCGATAGATTCTTAACGCTATGGATCTTCCTCGCAATGGGCATCGGTGTAGCTTTGGGGTATTTTATTCCCGGTACATCTGGCTTTGTTAATTCATTTTCATCCGGAACAACAAATATTCCCATTGCCATTGGTTTAATTCTAATGATGTACCCTCCTTTAGCCAAAGTGAAATACGAAGAGCTGGGAAAAATTTTCCTCAACTTCAAAATACTTGGGTTATCGCTTGTTATGAACTGGGTCATTGGTCCAATACTAATGTTCATACTTGCTATTACATTTCTTAGTGATATGCCGGGTTATATGGTCGGACTCATAATGATAGGTCTTGCACGCTGTATTGCTATGGTAATTGTGTGGAATGAGCTCGCTAATGGCAGCCGAGAATATGCTGCCGGACTTGTTGCATTCAACAGTATTTTCCAGGTATTATTCTACAGCTTATTTGCGTGGATATTTGTTACAGTTCTTCCTCCGTATTTCGGTATAAAAGGACTTGATATAAATATCAGTATCGCTGAAATTGCCAAAAGTGTTTTTATCTACCTTGGTATTCCATTTATTGCAGGATTTTTAAGCCGGTATTCCCTTATCAAACTAAAAGGAAAAGAGTGGTATGAAACAAAGTTTGTTCCGAAGATAAGTCCTATTACTTTAATTGCTCTATTATTTACTATTGTAGCAATGTTCAGCCTAAAAGGTGAGCTAATTGTTAATATCCCGATGGATGTTGTAAGGATCGCCATTCCGCTGCTGATCTATTTTATCATAATGTTCTTCATTACTTTCCTTATTGGCAAGTGGCTTGGAGCAGATTATTCCCAAAACGCGGCCTTATCATTTACTGCGGCGGGAAACAATTTTGAACTTGCCATTGCAGTATCTATCGGTGTGTTCGGAATATCAAGTCCGCAGGCATTCGCCGGCGTCATCGGCCCACTGGTCGAAGTCCCCGCCTTAATAGCGCTTGTAAACGTCTCGTTCTGGCTCAAAAAGAAATTATATAATTAATAAATACCCTCCCCCTCGGGGAGGGTAGGGTGGGGTCTTAATAAGTATCATTCAATGATACACATAGCCCAAATTTAACTCCTATTTTTGTTTATTAAAATAAGTAATAATTAATTATATTCGCTGAACTCATAAACATAGCATTATTTCCATACCTGCAAATAGCGGGATTTGTATAGTTTGGGAATTCAGCAATAAAAAAACTATAGAAAGGTTTTACCCAAAATGGCAGATAACGAAAAACTACGCTCTTTACAAATAGCTATTGACCAGATAGAGAAAGAACACGGCAAAGGTTCAATTATGAAACTCGGCGATGGTGTAATTGCTAAAATTGAATCCATTTCAACAAGCTCAATATCCCTGGATGCTGCATTGGGCGTTGGCGGTGTTCCCAGAGGCAGAATTATAGAAATATACGGACCTGAATCTTCAGGTAAGACGACTATCTGTCTTCACATAATTGCAGAGGCACAGAAAAAAGGCGGACTCGCGGCATTTATAGATACCGAACATGCGCTTGATACCGGTTACGCCAAAAAGCTTGGTGTTGATGTCGAAAACCTGCTTGTATCGCAGCCGGAATACGGAGAGCAGGCGCTTGAAATTGTTGAAACACTGGTTCGCAGCAATGCGCTTGATATTATTGTGGTTGATTCAGTTGCCGCGCTTACACCTAGAGCTGAAATTGAAGGCGAAATGGGAGATTCACACATGGGTCTGCAGGCGCGCTTAATGTCACAGGCTTTAAGGAAGCTTACTTCTGCGGTTTCAAAATCCAATATTTCGCTGATGTTCACAAACCAGCTCCGCGATAAGATCGGTGTAATGTTCGGTTCACCTGAGACCACAACAGGCGGTAAGGCACTTAAATTCTATGCATCGGTTAGAATGGACGTTCGGCGTATTGCTCAGATAAAAGACGGCACAAATGTTATTGGTAACCGCACAAAGGTTAAAGTAGTTAAAAATAAAGTTGCGCCCCCGTTCAAAGAAGTTGAATTTGATATTATCTATAATGAAGGTATATCAAAGCTGGGTGACCTGGTTGATACAGCGGTTAACATGGAAATAATCAAAAAAGCCGGCGCATGGTTCAGCTATAATGACCAGCGTATGCAGGGCAGAGAAGGTGTTAAGAACCTGCTCATAGAAAACCCTGAACTTTACAAAAGGCTTAATAATGAGGTCCGTGAAGCTATGGGTATGGATGTCCCTGCAGAAACAACGAAAAAGGAACCTTCAACAAACGGCAACGGCGAAGCAAAACCAAAAGAAAAAGCTAAGAAGTAAAAAGTATTAGAGCATTGATGAAAAGACGTTCCAAAAGAGCGTCTTTTTTCATATTTTTGTAGAAGATGGTTCTGTGACCCATCTTCGTTTAGATTTGAGGCAGGTCACAGACCTGCCTCTACATATAACATATACATTCTTCCTTCCTGTACTTTGTAGGTAAGGCATGTCTCACTTCTTTCGCTCAGAATATGTTAATCACAAAAATAGATAAACAGAAAAAGAACAACAAGCGGTATAACCTGTATATCGACGGGGAGTTCTTTTGCGGTATATACGATGATACCATACTTAAATTCGGAATTGCATCCGGTGATGAAATTTCAGAAAAGAATATGAATGAGATCCGTGACTTTGATGAATACATGTACGGCAAAAAAGCCGCGTTCGATTTCCTTTCATACCGCGTTCGTTCAATTTCTGAAATTAAGAAGAAGCTAAGAACCAAAAAGCTCTCAGAGGAAAATATTGAAAAAGTTATTGTACACTTGACTGAGCTACACCTGGTAAACGATGAGGATTTTGCGCGCCAGCTTGTAAAAGAAAAGATAAAGAATAAACCGGCAGGCAGGAAATTACTTCAGCAAAAGCTCTTTGAAAAAGGCATACCAAAAACAATTGGTGAAGAGGTACTTAACAGTATTCTAACAGAAGAAACTGAAAAGGAACTGGCCCTGAAGGTATATGATAAATTGAAACCTAAATTAAAAGGGCTCGAAATCCAGGAGAGGAAAAGAAAAATATACGAAACCCTTGCGAGAAAAGGTTTTGATTATGAGATCATTAATGAAATTATCCGTGCAAAAGCCGATTAATATTGTTAAATTTACATAATGGAAAATAATTTTTCACCGGGAAGAAGTCGTGATAGGGTAAGTGACGCTGTTAAGCCTTTATCAGGTATTGCAAAAGTCTTCATACTTCTTATCCCTCTGCTTATTATTGCGGCATTCATTACTTTCTTTACCGATGTATTCATAGCTCTTGTTATCTGCCTCTTGTTTGCTTTGGTACTTAACCCATTTGTTGATTTTATCCAGGGATTCGGAATAAACAGATCGCTTTCAATCCTAATAGTTTATGCAGTTATTGGTACGGGACTCTATTTCGCTGTTAGTATGATTGCACCAAGCTTTATTGAACAGAGTGATTCAATATCAAAGTCTTATAAAGAATTCCGCGTATCAGAAAAACTCAAAGATGTTGAAAAGTGGCTCGAAAAGAATGTACCATATATCAAAAAGGGTGATGTTGGCAAGGAAGTTGAAAACTCAGTCCGATCATCGTTTGCCAAGGCCGAAGATATTATCTCAGGCGTTGTATCAACTGTTCTGTACATAATTATAATTCCGTTTATTACATTCTTTATTTTGCGGGATAGGCAAAAGCTTAAAAACGGACTCATCGGCATGGTACCAAACCGTTATTTTGAAATGTCGATCAATATAATTGATAAGATAGAAAAACAATTAAGCTCATACGTCCGCGCCTGGCTCTTAGATGCGTTTATTCTCGGACTTGTTTCATTTATCGGATTGAGCATTATGGGAGTTAATAACGCGATCATTATCGGCATGGTTGCAGGCGGGGGACATTTAATCCCTTATGCCGGACCTATTGTAGGCGGAATCCCGGCAATACTAATTTCAATTATCCAGTATGGAGATTTCCACATGGTATTGCCTATTGTAATTCTCTTTACAGTTATCTACATACTTGACAGCTCATTTATTCAGCCTTATCTTTTTAGTAAGGGAGCAGAGATGAATCCAATTGTAATTATTGCTTTAATTCTTATCGGTAACCAGATACTCGGTGCTTTCGGCGCGCTTATTGCAATACCTGTTGCAACAATACTAAAGGTCAGCGCAAAAGAGACCATTAACGGCTTCAGAAATTACAAACTCGGCTATTATTGATAAATAAACTGATTTGTTTTGTGAGCGAAGTGCCGCGCTTTTAGGAAGCAATCTCTAAAATTATTACAATCAATTTTCACAATACTAACAATAAAATTTAAACTAATCACATGGTAATAAAGCTTAAGAATTCATACCCCAGTATCCACGAATTGCCCGTTATTCACTCAGTAGAAACCGATATCTTTGATTTAACATATTATATGAAATGCATGGAGTGTACCTTCTGCAAGGATCAATGCTGTGAGTGGGGCGCTGATATTGATATGCAGAACGTTGGAAGAGTTATGAAATACAAGGACGAGCTTGAGGCTTTCACGGGAATTAAGAGCGAAAAATGGTTCGATGAATCAGAAAAAGGGAACGACCATGAATACCCGGGCCATGATTACATGCGCACAACATATGACGAAGAAAAAGATTACTGCATTTTCCTTAATGTAAAGAGCAGGGGTTGTATGCTTCACAGTTTTGCCTTGCATAAAGGAATTGATTACCATGAAATAAAACCATTCTTCTGTTCCATGTTCCCGGTGACTTATATGGATGGTGTACTCATGACACCCGAGGAAATTGATGAAGGTTTAACCGCCTGCCTTGGTGATGGTCCAACATTATACCAGGGTTCACGCGATGAGCTTCTGCATTATTTTGGCCCCGGTCTCGTTGCTGAATTGGATGAGATCCAGGCTACCAGGATCCCATTGAAAAAGGAGATTGCTTAGGGCAATTAACATTTTCTTATTCAAGTCCTCTTGCAAGGGGGAGTATTACTTTAAGATTCTCAATAACCACAATTATTGCAGCAACGTTACTATTCGGAAATCAAAAATGTGGATTTGAAAATATAAATGTTTACCTCAAGCTTAATTTATTTTACAGATTCCAAATCCCCGTCTTATATTCTCGATATGCATGAATATTGTTAAATTATGCATTTTCCAATATTCTAAAATTTCGTCCCCCTTTATAAGGGGGATTTGTTTTGATGAAAATATTTCTTAGCGTCTTTGCGACTTTGCGTGAGATAAATATCATGTAATAACTTCACAGTTTCACCATTTAGCTATTTCACTATTTTAGCTAATAAGCTCCTCAATTACACTTCCTTCATTCACATATTTCAACGGCCTGCCCTGTGGTGAGTAATTCACCTTATTGTAATCTATTCCCAACTGGTGGCTTAAGGTAGCGAATAAATTTCCCGGAGTAACCGGGTTTGCAACAATCTGGTTGCCGTCATCATTGGTCTCGCCATAAACTCTGCCGCCTCTAATACCACCGCCTGCGACTGCGCAGCAAAAAGCATCAGGGTAATGATCTCTGCCTTCATTTGCGTTTATGGCAGGTGTCCTGCCAAACTCACCCATGCATAGTACGAGTGTCTTATCAAGCATACCCCTTTGTGATAAATCCTGCACTAATGTTGAAAATGCCGGGTCAAGCTTCTTGTTCAGATTTGCAGTTCTTGTAAAATTATCCTGGTGTGTATCCCAGCCGTCGAGTGTTACTTCAACAAATTTTACACCGGTTTCAACAAGCCTCCTTGCCATCAAACAACCCTTGCCGAAATCATTATCACCATATGCTTTCTTTAAAACGTCTGATTCTTCACTTATATCAAATGCTTTTATCAATGGGGAATTCATCATCTTAACCGACTTCTCATATATCACCTGGTGTTCCTTGATATCTTCAAGCCCTTTTTCTTTATAAAACGAATCTTCCATCTGGTTTAATATTTTCATCCTCTCACTAAAACGTATATCGTCAACATCTTTGAATTTTGCTATATTCTGCAATGGCTTGTTCACATCTTTAATAATATAGGGTGAATATTCCTTACCTAAAAACTCCGCACTGTAACTGGGTCCGGTTAAACTGATAAAATATGGTAAGTCGAACTCCTTAGCGCCGCCAAGCTCCTTCGCAGTAATTGCGCCAAAACTGGGATGCTTTACAACTCCCGTTGGCGGATATGACGTATGCATTAAATAGCTTGCTCGGTTATGATTGCCTTCTTTGCTGGTGAGTGTCCTTATTAATGTGATCTTATCCATTTGACCTGCAATGAGAGGCATACTCTCCGCAATTTCAATTCCCGAAACATTTGTTTGGATTGCTTTTGTTGTACCGCCATTCTTGCTCTTAGGCTTTGGTGAAAATGTTTCAAACTGCGATGGCGCGCCCGCAAGCCACAGAACAATTACAGCCTCAGCCTGCTGGTTCAGGGGATTCATAAACGATAAATTTGAATTTTTAGCTGCAATACTCTTTGCAAATCCAAATTTCGAAAATATCACACCGGCTGATAGCGCCACACTTAAAGAAAGGAACTTTCTTCTCGAAAGTTCAACTTCATCCTTATGATCCTCGCATCCGCAATGCTCGGTATCTATTAGTTTTTCTTTATTCTTATTTGCCATGACTTATTTTTAATGATTAAATATAAACTCACTGCTGTTGAGCATCGCCCATTGTAGATTCTCGTATGAATCTTCAGAATCACCCGTGGTTTTTAATGCTGATTCCATTTCCTTTTCGCTGGGGAAGCGTCCCAGTGTATTAAGATAGAGCAGGTTTATTCTCTCTTCTGGATCTTTTTCTTTATTCATGATTTGTGTTATAAAGTTTCCCGGTTTTTTCTCGGATATCTTTTCTGTTATATCACTGTTCATCATTAATAAGGCCTGCGTAATTGAGCCTGAAAAATCCTCAGCCTCATTTGTCTC
>JBDTNV010000122.1:0-10095 GCA_039933555.1 Ignavibacteria bacterium | reverse complement strand
AGTGGTCCGTATGGATAATTTGTGCCAAGCTTCATTGCGGTATCAATATCTTCCTTTGATGCAACCTGTTCACTGTAAACCTGTGCTGCTTCATTAATTATCATTGAAACAATTCTCGGGAATATCATCCCAACCCTATCAGGTACAATCGAATAACTTATTCCTGCTTCGGTTAAGAAACTTTCTGCATTTTTAAGTATCGTGCTATCAGTTATTTTTGATGGCGCTATTTCTATTCGGTTGGCTTTGGAAAATGTATCATATAATCCAATTCCTATCAATCTTTCAGGATTCACCTGCAGTGTGCATTGATTGGATACAGAAATGCATAAAGATGATGTTAATATCGGGATATTCTTTGGTGAATGTGACTCTATATACTGCAGTTCTTCAGTTTTTTCGTATTCGGGAAAGTTAGTTGTATTGATAATTATACCGGCTGATTCTATAGTTTCTGTGAATTCAACTTTTCCGTCAAGGAATTCTTTAATTTCACTATTAATTGATTCCGAACCTGTTAAGTAAACTTTAGTCATTTATTTAATTGAAAAATTCAGTTCTAAAAGATAAATTAGATAAGCTGTATCTTGAATACAGCGGTAAATATTCATCAAAAGATCCTGTGTGGATACTGCACAGGTTTAGTGATGTTAAAGATATTGAGCTTATCGGCTTAATTACCGCGGCGTATGCTTACGGCTCCGTTGACCAGATAAACAGCTTTATTGATGCATTGCTCGAGAAAATTAGCAACAAACCATACGAATTTACCATTAATTTTTCCAAACGAAAAGATAAAAAATTCCTAAAAGATCTGTATTACAGGTTCAATTCGAATCTGGATATTACGGATATGTTCAGCTCTTTGAATGATGCTTTGATAAATCATGGTTCTTTAAACAGTCTCTTCATGAAATATTATGATGATTCGCATATTAACATTATTCCTGCATTAAGCGGGTTTACAAATGAACTGAATAAAAAGTGCAAAACAAGAGAAGGAAGTTATTATCATTATCTTTTCTCCAGCCCCAAGAATAAAAGTACATGTAAAAGAATGAATCTCTTTTTAAGATGGATGGTGAGGCATGATGAAATTGATACCGGAGTATGGAACAACGTTCACACTTCAAAGCTGATAATGCCTGTTGATACACATATTGCGAGAATATCAAAAAAACTCGGTTTGATTAACAGGAAAAGCGTTGACCTTAAATTTGCCGTTGAGCTTACAGAGAAATTGAAAACATTCGATGCCATTGACCCTGTTAAATATGATTTTGCATTGTGTCATTTAGGTATAGATAAAAAAGATTTCTGATCTTAATTCGTCATAATATAAATAGGCTTTTCTTGAGTGTTAGTAAGTATAAACAATATTTCTTATTTTACTCATACACATTTAAAGCAGTGGATTAATTTACTTCTAAATACATATTATTTATGAAAATAGGCATTCTTTGTTATCCCACATATGGCGGCAGCGGTGTAGTTGCAACTGAGCTTGGTATTGAGCTTGCCGCGCGCGGGCACCAGGTACATTTTATTTCTTACAGTATGCCCATGAGGCTTAATATGGGATTCTCTGAAAATATTTCGTTTCACAAAGTTGAAATGGCATCTTACCCGTTGTTTGATTTTTCTCTTTATTGTATATCGCTTGCAAGCAAAATTGTTGAAGTGGCGAAGTTCAACGGACTTGACCTTGTGCATGCTCATTATGCTATTCCGCACGCAACCAGCGCATACCTTGCCAGGGAAATAATAAAAGAAGAAGTACTCTCAAAGAAAAAGAATAACAGGAACATAAAGATCATAACAACCCTGCACGGAACAGATATAACATTAACCGGACTTGAAATAAGTTTTTTGCCTACCATGAAATTTTCTGTTCAGAAATCAGACGGTGTTACAGCAGTTTCTGAATTTCTAAAGCAAAAGACACAATCGCAGTATGAAATAACAAAAGATATAAAAGTTATACCAAATTTTATAAATCTTGATATATATAAGAAAATTGATAACAACGAAACCAAATGCTTAAAAGAAAAGCTTTCAAAGAACGGCGAGAAGATACTTGTGCATACTTCAAATTTCAGAGCGCTAAAAAGGGTAGATGATGCAATAAGAGTCTTCAAGAAAATAAATGATAAGATGCCTTCAAAGCTTCTATTAATTGGTGATGGCCCTGACAGAAGTAAATGCGAATACCTTGTTAAAGATCTTGGCCTGGTAGATGATGTTAAGTTTTACGGTGAACAGGAATCATTTACCGAAATTCTTTCAGTATCCGATCTTTTCTTAATGCCTTCACAGTCAGAAAGCTTTGGGCTCTCTGCCCTGGAAGCAATGGCTTGCGGCGTACCTGTAATTTCATCTAATGCGGGCGGACTGCCTGAGCTTAACCTGCACGGCGAAACCGGTTACATAGCAGAAATTGGAGATGTTGATAAGATGGCTGATTATGCAGTAAGGCTTCTTGAAGACCCTAATAAATACAAGATATTTTCTGAAAATGCGCTCGATAGAGCTACCACACTTTTTTCCGCTGAAAAGATAATTCCCCAATACGAAAAATATTACGAGGATATTCTCTCAGAAAAAGTAGAATAAATTCTTAGTAAGGTTCATCTAATCTATGCCGGTAGAGCTAAGCCTCATCCTAATCGGATTTGCAATCGGAACATTTGGAACTTTAGTTGGTGCAGGCGGAGGTTTTATACTCATGCCTGTTTTACTGCTGATGTTCCCTGGTGAGAGTCCCGAAACATTAACAAGCATATCTCTTGCCGTAGTTTTCTTTAATGCAGCATCTGGCTCAGCAGCGTATTCAAGGATGAAAAAGATCGATTACCGCTCTGGTATTATTTTTTCAATTGCTGCCGTACCGGGGGCTGTAGCTGGTTCATTTGCGGTTAAGTATATCGATCGGGAAATTTTCAATATTATTTTCGGGGTAATTCTCGTAATTGTTTCAGTTTATCTTTACTTCAGGTCAGCTAAAGTAATTAATCCAACTAAAGCCATCCCTTCGCATTATTCCAAAAGATTTTTGATTGACAGCGAAGATAATGAATATACTTATGCATTTGAACATAAAACCGGGATAATTGTAAGCGTATTTGTCGGGTTTGTTTCAAGCCTGCTTGGTATCGGCGGCGGTATAATTCACGTGCCGGCTATGGTAAATTTACTGAATTTTCCTGTTCACATTGCAACTGCTACATCACATTTCATACTTGCAATTATGGCGTTTGCGGGAACAATTACGCATATTATAGACGGCTCATTCACTTGGGAAAGTGCAGCAAAAACAATTTATCTTGCCATTGGTGTTATTTTCGGAGCGCAGCTTGGCGCAAAGCTTTCCAAAAAAATCAAAGGGAATTTGATAATAAAAGTGCTTGCCCTGGCATTATGTATTGTGGGTGTAAGGATATTTATGCTTTCAGTACTATAATGAAACCGAATAGTTCTGTTTAAAATTCTTCAGCTTTTTCATTAAGCCATGCCTTGTGCGGCAAGAGACTGGATGAAAAAAGTTCATCTCTGATCTTTTTGTTCATGCTCCCGGTTTCACCTTCAGCCTTTACCTTCAAAATTTCTCTGTAATAATTCAAGAATCTCAGGTAATTATTTTTTTCATCAGTTCTTATCTTTCTATTTGAAGTAAGAAAATGCGAGAAGGAATCAATGAGCGAGAATGCTTCTTCAATGTAACCCAGCTCATAGTAAAGCCTGAGCATAAGTATTTTTACAGGTATTTTCAGCCTGAAGAGCTTAAGTTTAACTTTCGATAGCGAGCTTAAAGAACGTTCAAATTGTCTTTTTGAAAAAAATAATTCTGCAAAAGAATAGCCAATCATATCTTCTGAATATTCAGGTGATATCTGCTCACCGTACTTACGTAAAAACTCCGCGGCCCAGTCAACTTCCTTCAGCTGCAGCGCAGTCTGAAAGATCATAATAAAATTTACAACATCCATATACTGCGCCTTATATGAAGTATAAAGATCCAGTGATGCAGCCCTTTTTATAATTTCAAAGTTGATCCTCTGATATTTTTCGTCATTTATTGCTGCCCGCTTTCTGTTGCAGCAAGTTGCAAGCATAAAGTGCAGGTTTTGGAGCTCATTCCTTCCGAACATATCTGAATATTCTCCCACCAGCTTATTCATTCTGCTAAAATATTCTTCGTCTTTGTTATCCAGAATAGTAACCATAAAGCAAATATATATTTTAAGGACCTTTAGCAGTTTAATATTTTCAGCGATCTTAATCCCATTTGTTTCATTATGTTCGATGTATTCAAATATTTTTTTGTAATTGATATTCCTGAGATACTCAAACACAATATTATCTTTAAGCTGAAGATTGTATGTGTGGCTCACCTGCTGAAGGATCTGGTATATGTGGGAAAGCTCAACAAAAGAACTGAACATCTGAAGCTCACCCTGCTCGTATCTTTTGTCAATAAGAGGTTCCTGGATATTCGAGAGAAAATATATTTGATGCCAAAAAAGTGAAATATCCTCTTTATTATAAATGTATTCCCCCCCGATAAGTGTATTTTTATCAATAGAGCTTTCAAGCGCAATGAGATTTTTGGTAGCTATGCCAAAGAGCCTCCTTTCGGTAAGGTCATCTACCACATATTTCTTCATTTCAATTTCGTTGTTTTCAAACATGGATATTGCAAGGTATTTTTCGAGCAGACTGTACAATGATGATAGAATATAGCGGTATGTTTTTTCATCATACCTTCTTGTTCCATAGACCTTTTTAAACAGTGATTCTGCGCTCAGTTTTTGGTCATGGATATCAAATTCAGGATAAAATGCCGCAATCAGCTTGAAAAGCCTGCTTACACTTTCATTAGTATTAAAATAATCAGAGCTGATAAAACGCCTGAATTTCTTCAATTCTGCCTTATCAAATGTCTTCAGTATCTCAATTAGCTTTTTGAGGAGCATCTTTACCGTTTAATTTCAGGGTGAAGTTACTTGAATTTTAAATTAAAGTAAATGCCGTTTTTGAAGAAATTTCAGGGTTTTTAATTGCTTTCTAGTTAAAGAATCTACTTTAATCCTTCAGAAAACCTCTTTGTTCAGGTGCACAGGGTCAGATATCTTTGTATCATAAAAGTGCACAAGCACTTAAACAAAACAGAAAATGAAAAATACACAAAGCTATAATAAAAGAACTGAAAAAGAGTATAGGTTACAGAAAATAAATAATAATACAAAATAAATAAAGAAAAGGAGTTTTTAAAATGAAACAGATAATCAATAAAACCGGCGTTATTACATTTTTCCTTCTATTGCTATTCGTAGTTATTACAGGTTATTCACAGGAACAAACTGCTCTAAACAATTATGTTCAATATCCGGCTCTATCTCTTAATAAAACCGTTGAGAAGCAGCCTTTAGTATCAATAAATCTGAACACTGTGAGTTCAGGCTTCAAGAAAGAAGCTTTAAGGTATTTACTCAAAAAGGATACATTTACAGTTCCCGCCAGAATTGAGTTTACAGGCAATGAAACCACAATGGAAAAAAGTCTTAATACTAAACAATTCATAAATAACTCAGCGCTCAAATTCAATACTGAAGGCTGGAACAAATTTGATAAACACAATAATATTTCGTTCACACTTCTGAAAATAACTTTCTAAGTAACAATTATAAGTTCAAGAAAATATTCAAACAAATTAAATTAATTAACTAAACCAAAAAGGAGCAAAAAAATGAACCACATTACATTCAAAACCAAATCAATCTTCACCAATTCAGTTTTAGCGGTAATCTTAATTTTCCTTGTGAATATACCTAATATGCTTTCACAGGATAAACAGCATTCAAATGATAACTCCGGTTATTCTTATTCTTCATCAAATGATGTGAATAACCAGGTATTAACATCTGTTCCAAATAACCATGAGTTCAGTACAGAAAAACAGGCGTTGATAAACGAACTTTGTACTGCCAGGCTGAGCGGCAACACCACAAAGGCCGTGGAGTTACAGGCGAGGCTTGACCAAATGACCGGCGTCAGTTCCCCGGAATTTGTAAACAATCCCTCTGAAACCGGAATAGAACAAACCCAGCAGCAGTTTATACCCGATGGCGACGGAATATCAGTTATCGGCTCAAACGCTTACTGGGCTATTGCAACACAAACTTCCAGCCGTTCAAACTGCATTTTTGCGGCGGTGAGCGAATATGTAGCTTCATCCTCAGACCAGATCAAGATATTTGTTTCTTATAACAACGGCATAACATGGATACAAAAAGGAGTATTCAGTGGTTTTTCTCCCGGCGTAAGGCTTTATAACGAAGAGCTTGATATTGAGCCTGTTATTTACGGTAATGATACACTTGTGTATGCAGTTGCCGGATATGTTTATAACGGCAACAGGTTTTCTCTCATAGCAAGGTTTAATATTGGGACAGGCGCTGAATACAGCTTACCGTTCAGTTATTCGAGCAGTACAACAAAAAACTATAACCCAAGGATAACAAGTGATAACTCATACTACAGTTCAAATCCGTATGTTTATATCACAGTATCTAACGATACCGCAACATCCAGCGGGCACTTAATAAGACAAAGGTTTTGTCTTATCACCTCACCTTTTTCAACCCCGTTTATACAGTCACACAGGAATCCTTCAAACGGCGGATTTTACTGGATAGGTACATCGGGCGCGGCATTTGAATACATGTACCAGGATGTTGGATACTTCCGCAATACAATTGATAATACCGATAATATTTATACCGCTGTAATTTTTTCAGGAGCTTCTACAGCGTACTATAACATATATACAGCATGGAGCAAAGATTATGCGGGTACTATCGGTGGAAATATAGTTATATCAGAAACGACGCCCACAAGCAGGGTACGTCTTGCATTCAACGGCGGAACCAACATGACAGGATCAATGACATACCTGAGAAACTATACATTAAATGCGGCCGGAGATGTTGATGTGAAATCGCAGAATACTTTAACGGGCGGATATTATACAAATTCATGGACATCAAGCTATCTTGAATTTACCAGCGATACCGCGACATCATGCGATATCCAGGCTGTGAAGCTTGCGCCGAATAAATTCAAATACGCATACAGCTTAAGAGGCGGCAGATGTTTTTATACTGCTAATACATCCCCAAATACATATTACCCAAGGATGATGGTTAACAACATTCCGGCAGGTGAAGGCTACGGCAGGGTACGTGCCGGATACAGAGTTACTTCTTCGGATTCATGCCTTGCAGTATGGTCAGGCAATACAGGCGGAGGTTTATACTCAACATACGGCTGCACTGATTATACAGCAGTTGTGCCAAACAGCAATGAAGTACCCACTGAATATGCTTTAAAACAGAATTATCCAAACCCGTTTAACCCGGTAACCAACATTAAGTTCAGTGTACCCCAGGCATCTTTTGTAAAGCTGGTTGTTTATGATATAACAGGTAAAGAAGTTGCAAAGCTTGTAAATAATAATATGACAGCAGGTTCATACACTGTTGATTTCAATGCTTCCGGCTTATCTTCAGGTGTTTATTTTTACAGAATAGATACAGATGGTTTTTCAGATGTAAAGAAAATGATGTTGATAAAATAGCGGAGCTATTTTTGAAACCTTGTTTCTAAGGTTGATAAAATAGCGGAGCTATTTTTGAAACCTTGTTTCTAAGGCTGGTAAAATAACGAAAAAATAAAAAGCTTCATGAACAATGAGACCTGATTTTGAGGTCTCATTGTTTTTATCGGATTTAAACAGATCTCTTTTTAAGAACGTTCAGCATTCCGGTATTAAGTAATTTGCTGTCTATCCATGCAACGAAATCAAACTGTTCAAGAATATTTTTTTCGAATTTATCGTTAGATATTTTATTGATATCAAGTTTTAATTTCCCGTATAGCCCAAGCCTTTCTGAGTCATTGCTGTAATTCATTGCCTTTGTGATAAAATCAAGTATAAGCTTTTCGAACTTGAAAATGCGTTCTGATTTTTCGAGGAATCTTTTGGTCGATTTAACACTGTATTCAAGAAGGTCATAATTGCCGGCTTCAAAGTGTACTATGAGGCTCCTAATTCTTGCAAAAATATGCTGCTCGGGTTCTATCTTTGGATTTGCCGCATTTAATATCCTGTTTAGATATGTTATGCTTTTATCAAAATCTTTTAGAATAAAGCAGGCATAGGCTATTCTGTTGTATAAAGAGAGTTTCCTGTTCTCATCGAGCTTATTTCCGAATTTCTTAAAACCGGCTTCAACATTTTCAATAATACTGTTCAGAATATCAGGCTTGGCATTCTTAATTGCATAATTCAGTTCAAGATCACTTACTAATAGGAATATTCTTGACTGAATATCCATGAATTCTTTTTTGTTTTCGAACTGTTTTGCGAATTCCCTCAGCCTTTTTAGATTGACCTGAAATTCTTTATCCATGCCGGTATTTACACACGCATAAAGATAGTTGTTCAGCGCAAGCAGGTAATTTCTTGGGTTTTCCTTGATATATTTCTTATCACTTTCCATCAATTCAACCAAATCTTTTCTGAATTTAAGCCAGTTCGTGTTATCATTAATAAGCCTGTAGTAATGACCCATTATATTGCAATACTTGAACTTTGCGTCAAATGTTATTGCCTGAGAGCCATCATTAAGTAATGGATTTTCAATAATACGGTTTAATTTTTCAAGGTCTTTATCATTGCGAATGCTGCTGGTTTCCTTTGTGAAGAAAAACATATCATTATATAAAATATGATATTCTTCATTTGTTTTCAGAATGTTAACATTATCAAGAGTATTTTTCTTAAGTTTCTCGTAATTCATATCTTCGTTGCTTGCATAATAGACTGTTGCAAGAGAGGTCAAAGCTTTATTATAAAGTATGGCGAGGTAAAAGGGTTTGTCATTTTCCACAGCAAGGGCTATTGCCCTGTTAAGCAGTGTTCTGAACTGTCTGTGCAGGCCCTTTTCAAACAGGACATTTAATTCTATCATCATCATATTGAGCTTTGAAACTGCAAATCTTTCTGAGTGATATGAGCTGAGCGCTTTTAAGATAAGATTAAAAAGATAGTTTTTGGTTGAATAAAGAGAAGTAACAAACTTTTCACCTTTAAATTTTGCTTTAATTACTTCCTCTGAATATTCGCTTTTGGAATCTATTGCGTCAAAGAGTTTTACATAAATATTTTTTTCGCCAATAGTGTGCTTTGAGGCAAATTTCTTGAAATACCCCTTTTCGGATTTGCTCATTGCCTTTATAAGCTGAAACAGGTCGTCTGAAACCTTCATCGACTTCTATATGCCCCTATATGAATTTTAACAAAAATAGCTAAAAAATGAGGAATATATTATATAATAGGGGGTATTGACTTATGAAATTATTGGAATTTAGATTTTCCGGGGAGCTAAAGGCTGGATATATTTGCAGTAATTAGGGGGAATTATAAAACAAAATTCATTTAAAAGGAGAACAAAATGAAACGATTCAACCTCTTTGCTGTTTTAGCAGCAATTATATTCACATTTTCATCATTTGCACAGGATAAAGTTGGTGGTAATGAGCCATTTGGCACATTTTATACACAGAGCCCAACCGGCAATACGGACAATCCTATGCAGACATCAACACAGCCTCAAGAACAGCAATTTACAACCGAGAAACAGTCATTATTGAACCAGCTAAGAGCAGCAAGATTAAATAATGATGTAGTAAATGCTCAGCAGATCCAGACGAGGCTTAATGAAATAGATGGTTTAACACCTTCTATCCAGCCTGAAAATACAAACCCATCCAATAATCCGATTCAGCAAAGGTTTGTGAACATGGAAACCCGCGCGCCTTTTACCAATGAAAGTGATTATATGGTTTCTAATATTCAGGGCGGCGGCAACTGGGCTGTTGCGACGGCAACATCACAGCGCTCAGCAACAATTTATGCAGCTGTAACTGAGTACGTTAACGGCGGTGCTGATCTTGTAAAGATATATGCTTCATACAATGGCGGTGCAACATGGGTGTTAAAGTATAACTATACCGGTTTTGCTACCGGAGTTG
>JBDTNV010000121.1:0-10156 GCA_039933555.1 Ignavibacteria bacterium | reverse complement strand
AAACTGAAGGTGGTAACAAAAAGCTCGCTGTTGCCATACTTGCAGCAGGACTTGGTAAAAGGATGAAGAGTCCCGAAAAGCCAAAGGTAATGTTCGAAATAAACGGCCGGCCGATGATAGACTATGTTGTTGAGCTTGCATTCAAAATTAACGCTGAGCTTGTCGTTCCAATTGTCGGGCATCACAGGGAACAGGTCATAGATTTCCTGAACAATAAATTCCCGGGTAAAGATATAGAATATGCCGTACAGGCTGAGCAGCTTGGCACCGGCCATGCGGTAATTCAGACAGAAAGCCTTCTGAAAGATTTCGATGGTGAGATACTTATATTATCCGGTGATGTGCCCCTTTTGAAATTTGAAACTGTTGAAAAACTGCTTGATGAACATTTCTCTGCCTGGAACGATGCAACATTACTGACCACGGTATTTAATGATTCACACGGCTACGGCAGGATAGTGCGTGACTCCGATGGCAATTTCAGCAAAATTGTTGAAGAAAAGGATGCCACTGATGAGGAAAAAGAGATCAAAGAAATAAATCCTGCGATATATATAGTAAACGCAAAAGTTTTATTCGATGCCCTTTCCAGAATTTCACCTGAGAACAACCAAAAGGAATATTACCTTACTGATATTTTCAATTTCATTCCCAAAGAAAAGACGGGTACTGTTGTAACAAACGATGAACTTGAAGTTACCGGCGTAAATTCAATTGAGCAGCTAAAAGAAATGGAAGATGCATTGAATTCCGCAGAATAATTTGGCACAAACACCGCAAAAAAAATCGATATTCAAACAATTCTACCCTGAAGACTTAATTTCACTGGTTTTTTCTCCGTTAATTATTTTCATGATGGTGTATTATATCTCAACGGGGCACATTAAAGATACATCTGCAATAATTGTTCCGGCAGTATCATTTATGGTTCTAACCTTTTTTATAGTTTACCAAAGAAGCTCTTCATCAGTAACAGTGAAGTTTTTAAGGAGCTATTTACATATCCCGTTTTACGGCATTATCTTCAGCGCATTCCAGAGCTTTATTCATAAACTCAACCCAACTGATTACGATAATCTATTATCCAAAGCGGACCTTTCTGTATTCGGATTCGATATTACCCGGTGGTTTGAGCCGCACATAAGCAATGTGTTGACCGAAATTTTAACTCTTTCTTATTTTTCATATTACATTCTGCCAACATTAACGTTTGTGCTATTATTTTTCGCAAAGGAGCCCGCTTCATTCCAAAAGGCAAGAAACTATCTGCTCGCAATTGTGATAGGCTGGTACGGGGCGTTTATATTTTATGTGATACTTCCGGCTGCCGGACCCGATATTGCCTTTCCTGAGCATTACACGGTTACGCTTCAGGGACTCTCGCCAATTACAAACATGTATCTTGAGAGCCTTGGGAAATATTTAAGGGAATCATTTGTACGGAATACTTTTCCCAGTATGCATTTTGGAATAATCCTCATAACAAATTACTTTGCATACCGCTTTAAACGGAAATATTTCCTGTTTGTTACTTTGCCTCTTGGGACACTGCTTGCAATTGCAACTGTTTATCTTCGCCAGCATTATTTAATCGACTTAGCAGGTTCATTACCCGTTGCTGCCATTAGTATTTACCTTGCCAATAAAATTTTCCCAAAAACTGCACAATAATTATTTCTGTAGTGGACGACCTGTGTATCATCCCGTGTATGATAAACAAGTAGCGGACGACCAACGTGTCGTCCTGTGTTAATTTTGACAGACACACAGGTCTGTCACTACAAATGTATCTATAAAAGAGAGAGGTCTAAGACCTCTCTCTACAAAAAACAAGTTTACATTTCAGGTTTCACGCCTGCCATGGGAAGTGTCAGCTTCGAAAGGTTTCACGCCTGCCTTGGGAAGTGTCAGCTTCGAAAGGTTTGACGTTTTTACTTCACCAAAACCATCTTCATTTCTTTTACATAGTCCCCTGCTTCTATCCTGTAGAAATATATTCCGCTGGCATATGATGATGCGTTCCAGTCAGCAGAATAGGCTCCGGCTTCAAGATGAGAATTTACAATCTCTTTCACAATTCTTCCGAGCGCATCATATATTGTTATCTTCACATTAGATCCTTTGGGAATATCAAATTTAATATTTGTTACAGGGTTAAACGGATTCGGATAGTTCTGATATAAATTA
This sequence comes from Ignavibacteria bacterium, assembly GCA_039933555.1. Lineage (GTDB taxonomy): Bacteria > Bacteroidota > Ignavibacteria > Tepidaquicellales > OLB5 > OLB5. Next base: position 7,969 of record JBDTNV010000121.1, on the reverse strand, counting down.
AATACTTTCGGAATTTCATTATTGTTTGAAAGCCCGGTTAGTGATGTTGTTCCGCACGCCTGAGGTGAATTAGCCGAAACACCAACACAGTTCTTTCCGTATACCCTGTAGCAGTATTGTGTATTTTGAGTTAAGCCGTTATCTGTATAAGTTTCTATTCCCGCGTTTACTGAATCTCTTAGGCTCCAGTTTGTGCCGCCGTTCGTACTGCGCTCAATAAAATATTTATCTTCATTTGTTGCATTATCAACCCAATCAACTTTTAATGTTGTGCTGTTTAACACAGAAACTGTTGTACCCGATGGCGCGAGCGGCGCGCTTGCTTCGAGTCCAGTGTTAAGCAAACCTGTTGGCGGATTTGCTGCCCACCTTCTTGCTCTTACCCAGTCAACAGTTAGTGTTCCTGCTCCGGTTGAAATAGCCCCGATACAGAGCCTTAAGCCCGCGTCGCGTGGATGTTCATTATCTGTTGTTGTCATTGGTGCAACACCCGGGAAAGTTGCGCGAATATCTCCCGTGGCAACCCATGTGGTTGACCATAACCCGACTGAAGTTGTAATTGTTGACTGTACTGTAAAATTCTGTCCCTGGCATGCGTTTGTGCTTTGCCCTGATTTGCCTATCCTTACAAGGTTTGTGCTGTTTTGCAGAAGTATCCCGTAACCTCTCTGGTTCGCGTCATTTTTTACCCACGAAAGCACAGGCCAGTTGCCTGTTGATGCTGTTACATTCATTTCAGCAGTATACACTTCCGTCAGCGGAAATAGTGTGTCAGACATTATTATTTTTTCTGATGCCCAGCTAAAATTTGCATTTCCGCCTGAAACTGCCACCGTGCCTGTTCCGCAAGGCTGGGTAAATTTCTGGAGTGTGTTACCGTCAAATCCTTCGAAAAATTTAAATGTTGCAAACTGGCTGCTTAGTGTTGTGGCTGAAGAATTTCCGTAATACATATAAACTGTCCTATAAGAGCTTGCCGGGAGATTAAGTATCCTGTACCATATAATAGTAGTTGCAGTATTTATTCCGCTCTCGACCCAGTAGCCAATCGGGTTGCAAAGTGAATCAGTTATCCTGATATCCCCGCCATCAGCTTTCATTTTTCCTGCAGTAACAAGAGCGAGCGTATTAATAGTATCTTTAACTTCGAATGCGCTGAATACAGTTGCGTTGGGATTTGTAATTACGATAGGAGCCCTGTAACTCCAACCGTTTAAACAGTTGCAGTTTTGAGAATAAGACTTTTGTGAAATTACTGAAAATAAAATTATAATCAGTACAAACAGTTTAATTGTTTTCATCACGTTAATTATTAAATTTTATATCTCTATTGGTAAGTAAATATAAACAATAATTACCTGATTACTTGTATTACAAAATCATTGTAAGACGGTATTGCAGAGGCTCCTCAGGCCTAAAAATACCGTTAATTGTGATGAGTATGCTCTTCCATATCCTGCCCGTCGGGGAAGTGAAGCTTAAGGTCAACATCAATATCCGGGTTAATGCTCTTTGATACCGGGCAATGTATTGCAACAGCTTCGAGTATTCCGCGCTTATCAAACGGTATCCCTGCAGGAAAAATTATTTCAGCGACAAGCCTAATAATTCTTCTCGGGGAGTCGGTGCTCATATGTTTTTCAATACGGCAGGTTGAGCCCTTCATATCAATGCCTCTATCTTCAGCGGCTATACCCATTGTTGTTAAGTAACATACCGCAAGCGATGCTGCAAGAAGATCGGTTGGTGAGAAGTTTTCACCCTTTCCCCTGTTATCAACAGGCGCATCTGTTTCAATTATTACTCCGCTTGTTTTATGCGCGGCTTTGCAATGCAGCCCGCCGGTATATGTTGTATTTATTTCTACCATTTTGTAACCCTCCGTTTGCAGTTTCGTTATTACAAAATTAACTAAATAATTCCCGTTTTGTTCTGCCTAAATGAGTGATAAATAACAAAAAAGGGGCTAAGAGCCCCTTTTTTTATTTACTAATATAACTTATTATTTCCCCCGTTCCCCGTTGTTGGTGTTGCCATCAACAACACTAATTTGATAAAAAAAGAGAGGTCTAAGACCTCTCTCTACTAAAAACTTTAAATTATTAATTTATTTAAACACAAAATAAAATGTCATTCTGCCAACAACATCAGCCTTGCGCTCGGTTGCAGATGTTGTCTTTGCTGAGTATGAATTCACCCATACATTCGGCATAAAGTGAATATTCTCTATCGGCATGTAATCAAGTCCAACAGTGATAAAGTTTTCCTTGTAGCCGGTCGAGTCATTCTTCATATCAGGATTAAACATATCATACCTTGCAAATGCGTTAAGTACAGGCTTGTTTTCTTTGCCAAGCAGGTTACCCCACACAAATGCGCTGATGCCAAACGGCGCAGCATCAATATCTTTACCGCCGGCATTTTTCTGCATCTGCTCAAAAGCTTCAACACCAAAATTAAATTTATCCACAGTGTATCCCACAAAACCTTTTAATGTTGTTTTATTTTTATCATCCGCTGCCGGTTCATAATCTGCATATACCTCCATTTGCAAACCCTTTACAGGCTTTGCAAACAGTGTTCCGTAATATCTCTTGAATTTATTTATCTCAGGCTTCTGTCCGTTACCGTTGCCTATCATAAATCCAAACCCGTAGTTTCCCGCCTTATCAAACCTGCCGCGCGTTGCTATACCTAAATCGCTTGATGGTGCAAAACCGCGCATATCCAGAATAGTTTTTTCTATTGAGCGGTAGCTCCACGCTTTTTCATCAAGCCCCCATGAAAATGCCGGTGTCGGAACGAGTCCAATTGCAAAGCTCATTTTCTCAAATGCCTTCCACTCAACAAACGCGGTTTTAATGAAAAGCCCCAGCCTTGTGCTTGTGATTATCTTATCATTTCCTTCAAGCAGTATCTGTGAAGAGAATTTATCGTTGAATGTGTAATCATATCCAAGGTATGCGCGTCTTATTTCAAATCCCTGGAAAGAATTCGGGTAGCCGCCGTACTGCAAAGAGCTTCCGCTGGAATCACCCGCAGCCTTGAAAAAATAATCGCCGAAAACATATCCCCAGACCTTGCCGCCTTTTTCAACCGTGCTGCTGTTTTGGGTATATATAGTAGTAGAAAGCATAATTACCGCGAAAGCCAGTATAAAAAGTTTATTCATTTGCCGTATATAGTTAAATTTATGTTAATTTCTTAATAATTAATGTAAAATTACAGTTAAGTGGTTAAGTTATTGTAAATATTATATTAAGTTTTAGTTAAGAAAAAAGCCCCCAAAGTATCCTTTTTCAGAATATTCCGGGGGCTGGTTTTGAAACAATGATGAAAACTAATATTATTTTAACAAACTTCACCAAAACTTAACTTTAATTGCTTGGATATCATCCTCACTTATTAAGATCATATGAGGAAGTTATTACAGATGATTTGCTTAACATTGCATGAACGCGGCAGTATTTTTCCTCCGAAAGTTTTATTGCACGCTCGACTGTTGCACTATCAAGTTCGCTTCCATAGAAATGGTATGTCAAATGAAATTTTGTAAATACTTTCGGATGCTCTTCTGCTTCATCGGCGGTAACATCCACCCAGAATTTCTCCAGCTTTTTCCTTGATTTGCCAATTATCAAAACACAGTCCATCATCGTGCATCCTGCAACTATCTGCAGCATCAGCTCAGCCGGTGATGGAGCCTCCACGTGATCGCCGGAATCCATCTTAACAATTTTTCCGGATTCTGTTTTGCCTTCAAGCTGGTAGCCTTCTAACCAGTCAACCCTTGCAGTTTTTATCATGATATGTTTTACCGCTCAATTTGTTATATAAATTTCTTTTCTTTTGCGCATCTTTCAATTTCCTCACGGAACTTTGGATGAGCAATACTTACAAGTGCGTGAACCCTTTCTCTTACGTTCATTCCGTGCAGGTCAATAGCGCCATACTCGGTAACAACCCAATGAACGTCTCCGCGTGAAGTTGTAACTCCGGCACCCTCATCAAGATGCGGAACAATGCGGGATATCGTTCCCTTTTTTGCTGTAGATTGAAGCGCAATTATCGGCTTGCCGCCCTTTGATCTAGTAGCGCCTCTTATGAAATCAACCTGTCCGCCAAAACCGCTGTAAAAATTATATCCTATTGAGTCAGAGCACACCTGTCCTGTCATATCTACCTGCAAACATGAATTTATCGCTATCATTTTATCATTCCTCGCAATTACAAACGGATCATTAACAAATTCAGTGGTTCTCATTTCAACAAAAGGATTATCATGGATATATTCAAAAAGCTTATGTGAGCCCAGCACGAACGATGTAACCATCTTTCCGCGCAGCAAGGTTTTTTTATCGCAGTTAATAACGCCGCTTTCAATTAATGGGATTGCTCCGTCACTGAACATTTCAGTATGGATGCCAAGGTCTTTCCTGTCACCAAGCCTTGCAAGCACTGCATCGGGGATAGCGCCGATACCCATTTGCAGGGTTGAACCGTCTTCAATCAGGTCGGCAATGTTCTGCCCTATCTGGCTGAATATCTTCATTTCCTCAGGATCTTTTTCAGCATGCATTCCCGGTAATTCCTGCAGGTCCTGTTCATACTCAAATGCAAAATCAATATCGTTTATGTGAATAAAACTGTCACCGTGAACTCTTGGCATTCTTGGGTTTATCTGCGCAATCACTGATTTGGCAACCGTAACGGCAGCTTTGGTGCAATCTACGGCAACACCCATGCTGCAAAAGCCATGCATATCGGGCGGTGAAACCTGTATCAAAACAACATCTACTTTATGTTTGGTATCATGTTTAATAAGGTATGGAATTTCAGAAAGGAAGATCGGCATAAAATCTGCTTTGCCGGCATTAACATGTTTCCTTGTATTACCGCCGAGGAAAAACCCATTGTGCCTGAAATGTCCTTCCATTTCGGGTTTCATATACGGCGCATCGCCAAATACCATTAAATGACAGATCTCCACGTCATTTAATTCAGGCCCTCTCATAGACATTGCCTCTACCAGTTTCTGCGGGTAAGCGCAGCCTGATTGTATGTATATTCTGTCACCTGATTTGATAACCTTTACAGCTTCGTCAGGCGTCACATATTTACTTGAATATTTTTGCTTTATGATATTCGCTTTTTCTTTAATTTGATTTAACACAGCTTTTTTTCTCCTGTTACTATATATTAATTACAATAAGTTGAGTATTATTTAAGCAAAGCCATTTTGCATCTTATGAATTTTTATTTTTACTATTTTTAATATTTAATTTTTTTCTCTTTCATCGAAGAAATCTCCAAGCTTGAACCTGAAGTTTGCGAACGCTGTAATGACCCCAAACTTGCCTGTGATAGTCTTTGAAAGTCTGATTGAAGGGCCAAATGCAAACGAGTTCAGCGCGAAGCCTTCACCGATATTTGATACCATTACTTCAAGCAATATCTGAAAGTTTCTTATCTTTTGCAGTGTAATATTTGTTCTAAAATCAAACACAGCTCCAGCCAGACGGCTCTCACGGGTTATTAGCCCTATATTTGTTTCATTGGCATAGTACGCAACGTAAACCATTGAGCGGGTTGAACCAAACATCCTGAACGGGTAACGGAATTCCGCGTTAATGTATGTCCCTTTCATAATATTGTTAGGCATTGGCTTCGTTGAATCGTTGTTCTCGTAAAAAGTATACTGCGGCCCGTTTAGACCGGTATTAATTCCGTTCATCTTTATTTCACTTAATGCGCCAATTTCCAGAAAGTTACCAAGCGGGATGACGTAGCTTAATTCCACAGCCCTGAGCGGTGAAAAAATATTATTATACTGCTTCCATGGGTAATTATCGCCTGCAGCAGGATCGATGTTATGCCTGTTCAGGTTATCTATTGTAGTATTATAACTTACGTTAACACCAATTATGTTCATACCAAAACTCACAAGATCGCTCTCAAAAGGCGCGCTGTATTTATTACCTATTCCAAACGTGAAACCGATTGATCTCTTTATCGGGATACCAAGCCTTTCGCCGCCGAAGAGCTGTAAATACGGATTTATATAAGCTGTTGTGCTCCTGATAATTCTTTCTCTCTTTGGAGGCGCAACAAATTCCTTTATCTTAATCTGTCTTATTACATCTAAAAATACACTTGCATAATCAAGCTTTTTAGAATTAAGGTTTTCTTTATTTGTTCCTGTCCAGTTAATTAAACCATCCTGTACCTTTTTAGAAAGCTGGCTCCATGCGTAACGTGTAGCAGAAGGATCGCTTTCATCACCCAGCACGACAAACTGGTTCTGGGCGTTAGGGTCAGTTAAATTAACAACAATAGTATAACTTTCCAGTTTTGGTTCAATACCCATATCATCCTGCCCGGTAATAAATATGCTGTCATCTTCGGCACGGGCATATATCTTAAAGTATTTCCAGGTCCTTGGATTAGCCTGGTCATCTTCCTGCTGAGCAAACAGGTTAATTGTGAAGATCGAGCTCAAAAATATTGTAAAGGTAAATATTCTAATTAGGGTTTTCATCATTATTTTCTAATTTTTGTAAAAGTTTTTTTTTATGCTAAACTGCAAAACTAATTTTCAGGCAGTATCTTAAAAAGAACGGGTAAAAGGAAATTTGCAATTAATCAGTAATTCTTATTTATCACTCTATACAAAAATACACCGTATTTACGTTAGCAGTTAGTATCTTTTAGATTATAATAATGTAATTAATTATACTACAAACAATTTAAGCTTAAATGAGCATTATTGGCAGTGTCAGGTAAAAACTATGCTTGCGCCGGCTGACTTTTCGTAAAACTCGCCGACTGTTATTACCTCATCCACCTGTTGGCAAAAATCTTCCTTCTTTAAATGGAACATATCCACCGAAGCTTTGCACGCGTATATATTGCATCCTGCATCGTGTATCATTTCTATGAATTCCCTAACCGGCGGGATATCAATTTTTTCCATTTCCTTTTCCATCATATGCGTTGCAAGCGCGCTCATACCGGGTAATGAGCCAAGTATAGTAGGCATATGCATTGCGGGATTACCAACTGTCGCAACTTTAATATGATCCATCTTTTTGTTTATTATGGCTTCCATCCCAAAGAACGTGAAGAAAAGATTCGCGTCTATTCCTTCCATTCTTGCTCCGTTTGCCATTATCAATCCCGGGTAAACTCCCTCAAGCGAGCCCTTTGAAATGATGATGGATACTTTTTTGATCGGCTCTAAATTATTTTCCTCAAACATATTTTCACCTTTTTTTGATTTTTCATTTGACGTTTCACGTTTCACGTTTCACATTTAGATGCATCCCTTTGGTTTTGGCAGTCCGGCTATCCTTGCGGCTTTTTTTGCGGGTCCTTTTGGGAATAACGCATACAATTCTTTTGTATCAACACCGCTTTCTTTTGTAAGCTTGCGTATTGAAGGCGCGTCACCTGATTCAGAAAAAACCCTTCTCATGTAATTTATTACCTGCCAGTGTTTTTCGGTAAGCTCAGTGATACCTTCTTCTTTGGCCAGCTCTTTTGCAACTTCTTCATTCCAGTCAGTTAGATTTACCAGGTTGCCGTCAGCATCTACTGCAAGACTTTTTCCAAGTACTTCCTTTACTCCAATTGCTTCTGACATTTTATCTTCCTCCTGATAGTTTAGATATTTGCTGCTTATCGGTAAAATTTATATCCCTGTAATTAATATTATCAAGGATCTTTTCATCAAGTATCTTTCCCTTTAATGACATTTCCGGTCCAACGGGAAGCTCTTTACCTTTTAGCAGAATATTCCAGTAAGCCCATTTAAACATAAGCTTACCCAGGTGATTCATTTTCGTTTCCTTTAAAAGCTTAAATGGCCCCAAATGCGCCAAGGGGAAATTCCCCGGCATAGGCTCAACTTCATAGTTAAAATCAATTAAAAACGCCTTACCGTGGCCTGATTCAATAAAACAGTTTGCAT
>JBDTNV010000120.1:0-10287 GCA_039933555.1 Ignavibacteria bacterium | reverse complement strand
TGAAAAAGCTCGCATGCTTTAACAAGCTCAGCATTCATTTCTTTATCATCACTCAATTGATAAATTGAACGTATTACCCCGCCATCTTTTACGAATCTCTGGGCATCACGGCTAAGCTCTTCAACCACTACTCTTCTCTGGCTGTACATTCCGAATATTTCATTCTTTGAACTGTTGACAAGATCCATATACTTAGCGATACGATGCTTGTTGAAGCCTCGTATAAGCTGGATATTCCTGTCCGGTGCCTCTGCTTTTGCGGATTCAGTTTTGTATATCTGCTGGAGTTCGCCGAACGTTTCGTTAAGGCTCGAGAGTTTATTATTGTAATTCTTTCTGTAATCACTCGAAATTTTATCAAGAATTATCGCAGGGTCTATTATCTGGTAATTTAATATCGTATTGGTTTCAATTTCATTGCAGTAACCTTTATCAACAAATGATTTAAGAATATCATAAATTGAGTTACGGATTATCTTAGCTTCCTTTGCTATCTCAGAAGCGCTCATAGGGTTACCGCCCAGCAATACAATGAGAACCTTGGATTCATATTCCTTGAACCCTAAAGTTTTGAGCCGTTCTATTAAAATTTCCTTATTCAATATTGCTGTAGTTATAAACTACTGCAATATAGCATATATTTAAAGTGTTGTCAAGTTACATAATTAGCTGGAACAGGTATATTCTAAATTATTTAATATTAATCATTTAAAAGAAAAGGCAGCCAAAAAATGGCTGCCTAAAGTGCATCATGAGGAAAGAAGACAATAGCTAGGTTTTAAAAGAGGGCGTAAAAAAGCGAAGCGCAGCCGATCGTTCTGCAGTGATCATAATTGTTTCTCCCGCCCTTCGAAAGAGAACGATTTATCAAGACAGAATCAGCTGCGCTAATTTCGAAACGCAGCACCCTTTAACCGCAATGATCAGAATTACTTCTCCCGCCCTTCGAAAGAGAGCAATTTATCAGGACAGTAGGTGCCGCGCTCTTACTCATATAACATTCATTTTAAATTATTATTCTCAATTTTTAAAACCGGGGTTATGGCTGTCTTTTTAATTACCTCCGTTGACGCCGAAACAAACGGCCTCTAACCCCGGATAATAAATAGTTAAGAGTATGAAAACATTATGTTAATTAACCTTCCCAACTCAATTTTACTTAACTAAAACCATCTTTTTAGTTTCCGTAAAACTTCCGGTGCTTAGCCTGTAGAAATAAATTCCGCTTGGATAAGACGACGCGTTAAAATTAACATCATAATTACCCGCATTCACTTCTTCATTTAACAATACAGCCGTTTCCCTGCCCAAGGCATCGTATACTTTAATTTCAACAAAACTTTTCTCCGGAACAGAAAAATTTATCTTTGTTTCTGGGTTAAATGGATTTGGGTAATTCTGCAGTAAAGCAAATTTTTCAGGTATTGAATTATTTATCGGTTCAATTCCAATTAAATTAAAACAATTGTAATAATAGCTATTAATATTATTAGATAAATTTATCAAGTCACATACGCTCTGTATATTGGTAGAACCGCGTGAAACACTATAAGAGTACACTACAATCTGTGTATCACCAGAAGCCATATTAAAGGGGCCGCAGTTTAGAATATTCCTTTTATCACTCGAAACAGAATCTCTCCAACCGCTTGTATTACAGGGATTTCCTGAAAAAACATACTTTGTCTGAAGTCCTGTAACAGGGTTTATTATAGGGTGCCCGCATCCATTTTTACCTTCCATAAAATTATAAGCTGCTATATAATTATCAGGGTCACTTGTACACGTATCGCCCCCATTTAAAAAACGATTATGACCGCTCATCATTTTCATTTTATAACCAATCAGTGTGTTACACGGTAATTTCGCAGTATCTGTATTAATACCTGTGTAAATAACAGGTCCCTGAAGCAAACGATATCCTACAGCCGGAGGAGCTGCTCCGTATTCAGAATCATTGTTATCAAAATTATAAGTATATGATATATTTTTCGAGCTATCGCATCCTACTGCGTCATCATTGGGATCTCCAAGATCACCATCGTTTACGAGGGAAACATAAGTGCTGTCCCAGTTCAATCCGCTTTTATTGATAAATTTATACCTCACAAAATACGAATCCATAAATCCGGCTACATCAAAAGTATAAGATAACTGCTGAACTTCAACCCCTAAGGGCGAAGTACCGCCCGGGAGACCCGGTTCTGATATGTGAATATTATTTGTACAATTAGTATAATCCATAAATACAACAAATATCATTTCAGATGGCCTTGCTGTTCCAAATCCGATACCCGGCCTGTCTGCATTCCAGCCCGGCTGATACCCGGGAGTTCCATTTACTTCAACGTATGGGGCTCCAAGATTTACCGGCCATGCGCTCCAAGGTGAATAATTAAATGTATAAGTCCTGCCGCCTGCTGTTTTTGTTCTTACTCCGCCATTAACTAATGATTGATCCGTTACACTAACCAAATACCCGTTAAAGGCTGAATCATTGCAAACTGATAAAGGCGGTACCTGCCCGTTGACAGGGATATTGCCTGGTGAATAATGAGTAGTGTACATCGATGCTGCCAGTCGTAATTCTTTTTGATTTCCTGAAATCACTGATTTTGCTCCTATCCAGATTCCGGAAGTAAATACAGGTGATAGCCTTTGTGAAGATCCGGCTGGCCATATCATCCCTGCAGCCCCAAATGAAAAGGTGACCTTATCATAGTTAAAATAACCGTCATTTCTAAATACAGTATTTATGTTTCCACTTTGTAAAAAAATATTTTTTGAAACCATAACTGAAGAACTGCTGATTTGATTATTTCCGTGATCACTTGAAATGACAACAAACGAATTACTGAACAAAACCAGGGCTGTAAATAGGACTTTTCTTATCATGATATTAGGTATTTAATGATTAATTTTCTTCACTGTAAAAATAGTACATTAAGCTTCCTAAGGCAAAGATTTTTAAGAGAGTTTGTTAAAAGGGACAATATTTGATAAAATTATGATAATTACTTATTAATGCCCTTTTTTGATAGAAAATTGCAATTTATTAAAGACATAAAAATTGATTTGTTAAACTCAAATACATAAAATAAATCAATTAATTTATGGGAAAACCCGATGTTTTACTCAAAAAAAAATCCGTAACCCTTTTTGCATAGTACGGATTTAAAAATAGCTAACTTGGTATGTTTCTTTAATAATCCTGAAAACATTTATCATTGAGCCCCTGCGCAGCAATTGCAAAATTCAAGACTGCAATCTGAAAAAGAATTAAGAGATGTTTCATAGTGTTTGAGGTTTTTATTATTTAATATTCTTATACAATTTAAATATAATTTGATCAAAATATTAATGCAAAGATTTTTAAGTAGATTTGTTAAAAGTAAATCTGAATATTACCATGGTTGAAAATACATAATCTTGATTTATTTTGTGGTTTTTCGTCAGTTTCTAGAGACACAAAATGAATTTTGTTAAACTTATCTTCTATAAAACAACTCTGAATATATGCGGGAATCAAAGCTCACAGAGATGGTTAAAGGCATTACCCCGGTTGAATTCAAAAGATTCGGGGAGTTCCTCAATTCACCTTTCCACAATAAAAGCAGGAAAATAATTCAGCTATTCGAACTTATCAATTTCAATTATGGCGAGTTTGACGCCAACATTATCACAAACGAAAAGATTGCCAAAGCTATTTTTGACGGCGAAGGCGATAAGGATCAGAACGTAAGGACGCTCATCAGCAGCTTTACCGGGCTTCTTGAAGAATTCCTGATACTCGAGGAACTCAACCGGAACTCCATACAGCAGAAAACTTTTCTGCTCAGGTCTTTAAGAGATAGAAATATCCTGAAAACTTTTGACATGATTTCAAAAGAAATATCCGAGATACAGAAGAAAGATTTTAACAGAAATACCGATTACTATTATAATGAATTCACATTCAAGGAAACCTGGCTTAACTATCACGGCGAAGATCTCGATCTCGATCTCGATAAAAGCTACCTCGAAATGTCTGAGAATGCTGACCATTTATTTATTGTCACCAAGCTTAAAGTGCTTAACACCGTTATCAGCAGGAAGATACTCTCGGGCATCAGCATTTATAAGAGCTACTGGGCTGTTGAAAATATCCTTAAGTATATTGAAAAGAATATCGGCAAGATTGAAAAAGACCACCCCATAATATTTTCTGAATACAAGATACTGATGATGGTTTTAGAGCCTGATGTTGTAAGGCATTTCCACGATCTTGAAAAGCATGTCTCAGATAATGTCGCAAGGTATAACGAAGAAGAGCTCGAACAGGTCTATTACTCGCTTTCAAATTACTGCGTAAACAAAGTAGCAATGGGTGAGGATAAATTTGTGAACGAGCTGTATAAAATTCATTCCAATTTCGAAAAGACTGGGTATTACGCCAGGAATAAGAACCTGCAGTACACCGATTTCATCGGGGTTATAATATGCGGACTTAACATGAAGCATTTTAAATGGGTAGAACATTTCTTCGAAACCTATAAAGGCAACATCGCCAGCGAAGTTAAGCGTGATACCATTAATCTCTCTTCGGCTCTCATTGCTTTCCAAATGAAAAAATATAAAGAGTGTCTCGGCCACCTTAATAAAGTTGGATATAAATACACATACTTCTATATGAAATCAAAGGAAACCCTCATCAAAGCTTATTACGAGCTGGGCGAGTATGAATCAATGGAAGCAATTATTGATGCCGCCAAACATTACCTTAAACGCCATAAGGATGTCCTTTCAATTCATTTTGATAGGTACATTATGTTCCTCAATTATGTAACTAACCTCGCCAAGCTGGATAAAAAACAAAAACCCGAGCTTAAAATTCTCATGAAAAAACTTGATGAGAACCGGACTACAATTGCAAGAGAGTGGCTGATCGAAAAAATAATCGAAATGAAATAATTTGTCATTCCTGTTTACCTTTTCTCTAAGGCGAAGGCAGGCACAATTTTGTCATTCCTGTTTACCTTGTCTCTAAGGCCAAGGCAGGAATCTTGTTTCTAATATAATACACACTTTACAACCTTCAAACCTTAAACTTTTTAAACTCATCACTGTGCCCGTTCAGGAATTCCTGCACATTCATTCTCCGTTTACCTTCCATTTGCAGCTCGGTAATTTCCAGAAATTCGTTAAGGCATGAAACATAGAGCTTGCCTTCCTTGATAAAAAATCTTCCCGGACCCTTTAAACTATCCCAGTGTGATTTCACAGTACCATAAATCTTCATTATCCTTCCGTTATGCTCAGTATACGCGCCCGGATAGGGCGAGAGTCCGCGGATAAAATCGTAAACCTTATCAACCGACTCGTCGAAATTTATACGGCAATCTTCCTTAAATATCTTTGGCGCCGGGGTTGCCTCGCCATTATTCTGCTTGGCAGCAGGCGGGATGCCGTTATGGTTCTCTATCATATCAACAGTTTCAAAAACGGCTGATGCCCCTAATAGCATTAATTTATCATGTAAAGTGCCTGCCGTATCATCAGAGGTAATATCAACGGAATGCTGGAGGATAACATTACCCGTATCAACTTTTTCCTGAAGGAAGAATGTTGTAACGCCGGTCTCCCGCTCACCGTTAATGATAGCCCAGTTTATCGGCGCCGCGCCGCGGTATTTTGGCAGAAGTGAGGCGTGCAGATTTATCGAACCGTATTTGGGAATCTTGAAAATACTCTTCGGCAGTATCCTGAAAGCGACTACCACTATCAGATCCGGATTTAACGCCCGTATCTCACGGGCAAATTCTTCATCCTTCAGGTTGACCGGCTGGAGAATACTTAATCCCTGTTCAACTGCGAATTTCTTCACGTCGCCCTCGGCTAATAGCTGTCCCCTGCCCTTAGGTTTATCGGGTACTGTAACAACCGCGGATATTTTGTGGTGTGAGTTTAAGAGTATTCTAAGTGAGGGCACTGCAAATTTCGGCGTACCCATAAATATGATATTCATTATTTACCTGACTGGTTGTTCAGTTGTTTAATTACATGTTTCCCCTTATAAGGTATGGGCTTTTGTTTCAAGGGAAGCTCAGCCAGCAAATACTCGGCGTCAATATCGCCTTTTCTTATCATGTCAAGATCAGGCTTTATTTTTTTCTTTTCTTCCTTATTCATGTGGTCAATAAATAATATGCCGTTCAAATGGTCAATTTCATGCTGTGCAACGCGGGCAAGGAATCCCTTGAGCTCAATGTGATGCTTGTTCAGGTCAAGATCCTGGTACTCTATATATATTGTCTCCGGACGCGTAATATCTCCCCTTACGTAAGGAATGCTCAGGCATCCTTCTTCAAGTGTTATCTCACCGTGATAATCCCTCAGTACTGGGTTTATCAGTGTTATCGGTTCAGTGCGTATTTTCTTTTTTTCTTCGGTTCTGGATATATCAATTACGGTTAAAGCAAGCTCACTGCCAATTTGCGGCGCGGCAAGCCCAACCCCCGATGCTTTATGCATGGTATTGAACATACTGCCAACAAGCTCAATGAACTTGTCATCAATCTTTGTGACTTTCCTGGTCTTTTTCCGCAGAACATCAAAACCGTAAGTATAAATAGGTAATGTTTTCAATATCTGCAAAAATATCCGTATTTGTTTGAAAAATCAATTCAAGAAGACACGTTGACCAACAACAATTTTTGCTTGTGTCAGGACCTCAGGCCTGACACGATGATTTTTACTTTTCGCTTCAAGTCTCCTCACTGCGGATTAGTCCAAAGGCCTGCCAAGTCAACGAACTGACTCTGGCAGTTAGTGGATTTAGGCCGCCATTCCAGGCTCACTGCTCTTAGCAAGCGGCAGGAAGGGCTTACTCTGACAAGTGAAGCTCTTATATTTTACGGAAAACTTAAGAAGAAAGGATGTATCATAAAAACATGATGATTAAATATAATAAAAAACATAAAAATTTTGGGAATTTTAAAATCAATATTTAATGTTAAACTTGTATTACCACAACTTAAGATTCCTTTACTTAAAACCACAGCTTATAAAGTATGTCATTTTAAAGTATGCTATTTTAAACCATAAATCAGAGTATTGAATAAGCAAAAAAATTAGGTTAAACTTGAAACAACTGAATAAATGAATATTTCGTATATTATACTATTGAAAACCAGATTATTTAAAATACCGATTATCTTATTAATGCTTTTTGCGGCAAATGTCAGCTATTCCCAAATTTCGGATACCGGCAAGATCATCTTAAAGCTAAGCAATCTGCATCCAGCTAAAGATTCACTCAGCAATCCAACAGAGCTTAAATTAAATAGCGGCAGCCAGCTTCCAAAAAGGGAATACAAGGTCAATTACATTAAATTAGGCGCAATAACCGGCATAACCGCCGGGGCATTCCTTTGGCTGCACAATTACCAGCGCAACTCATGGTGGGCGGGTCAGCGCGGCCATTTCCACTTCCAGAATGACTGGGAGTATGCCAAGAGCGCCGATAAGTTTGGCCACTTCTTTGATGGCCTTCTGATACAATCAATATACCGCGGCGCGCTTGAGTGGTCGGGATTTTCTCCAACTGCATCAGTGTGGCTTGGCGCGGCATTCAGTTTAGCATACATGACAGATGTAGAAATTGAAGATGGCTTCGCAACCGATTGGGGTTTTTCTTTGGGTGATGAAACAGCCAATTTAACCGGCGCCTTATACCCTGTGGCGCAATACTACTGGAAGCCTCTAAGGTCATTTAACATTAAATGGTCATACTACCCTTCTGAGGAATTAACGGGCGGTCAGAAAAACGGCGCCTTCCTTGATGATTACGACGGGCAGACAATGTGGCTTTCAGTGAACGTGCATGATTTCCTCGGGAAGAAAGCGCAAAAGTTCTGGCCCGATTATCTTAATATTGCAACCGGGTACGGCGTTACAAATTATAAGGACCTTGAAAACAGGTACACCGATATTTATTTCGGGCTTGATCTGAACTGGGAAAGGATAATTCCCGGTAAATCAAACTTTATGATGTGGTTCAAAAATGTAATTAATCATTTCCGCTTCCTGCCTGTACCTGCTATAAGGATCAATAAAAATGGTATTACTTATATAGTACACTGGTAATGAAAAAAACAATAATATGTATCGCATTTATCTTAACTTCCAATTTCATTTTTGCGGGAGACCCCCCGCTTGGCAGCAGTGAAATTAAGCTGAAGTTGAAAGAGAAGCAGGATTTAAGAAGCTTTTTGCTGAACTCTCCAAAGCCTGAGGAAAGAACAATTTTTGAAAATGATAATTTCAGTTTAAAGAATTTCAATAAGAAAAAGCCTTATAAGGTAAATCCCATTAAGATGACGGCACTTGGAGTTGTAGCGGCGGGTGTATTCGTCGGATTTCACATCTATTACTCCAACACATGGTGGAAAGATCAAAGAGATTACTTTAAGTTTGCCGCCGATGGCTATTACGCCAGGAATATTGATAAGGCATCTCATATCTATACTGCGAATGTATTCACTGTAGCAACATCAGTGGCATATGAGTGGACGGGAGTATCGCCAAATAAAGCTTTGCTATACGGTGCGTTAACATCACTTGCATATGAAACATACATTGAAATTAACGACGGCTTTGCTCCTAATTGGGGATTTGACTGGGGCGATATGGGAGCTAATGTATTCGGCGCAATTTACCCGTTTATGCAGAATCTGGTTAGTCCCCTAAAGCACGTGAATTTTAAATGGAGCTTTAAGCCTGAGTGGATCAAGAAGAAGGTAGGAAATCAGGATGACCTGCTTGATGATTACACTAATATGACATTCTGGCTCAGCGTTAACCCGATGATAGTGCTGCCTGAATCAGTAACAAAAGCTAAATTTTACCCAAATTTCCTTGCATTGGCGCTGGGTATGAGCTTAAGCAACGCCAGCCATGTCACGGGCAGCCAGTCTGCGCAGGTTCAATGGCTGATATCACTTGATTGGGATGTAAACCAATTGCCGGGCAAATCAGATTTCATGAAAAAATTGAAAAAAATCCTTAATTTTTACCACTTCCCTGCCCCGGCGGTAAAGATTTCTCCAAATGGAGTTTGGTATGGACTTTATTTTTAACATTATTTCACTTAATTTTGTAGCTTTAAGAGAAAATCAGAATTAGAAAACCATAATGGCTAAACAACAAACATTTGCAGATAAAGCCGGAAAATTAGGCAAAAAAGCTGCAGTAGTTATTGATCCTGAAACAGGTAAGGAAACCAAACTGCTTAACGTAAAATTCGTTGAATCAGTTAAGACAGAAAAAGGAACATGGAAATTCCTTGAAAGAATGCAAAAAGTATACGAATCATCACTTAAACCGTATAAACCACAGTAAACCATATTTTTTACAGTTAAGAATTATTTAATCCTCAAAAAGAGAATACCATAATGTCAAAAGTTTGCGAATTAACAGGAAAAAAGCCGCTATCAGGAAACAATGTTTCCCATGCGCATAACAAGACAAAAAGAAAACAGCTTCCAAATCTAAGGGTAAAGAGAATTTGGATTGAAGAAGAAAATAAATTTGTCACCTTAAGGATCTCAACCAGCGCTCTTAGAACTTTGAAGAAAAAGGGTTACGCTAAAATGGTTGCAGAAATGAAACAGGCTGGATAATTTTTTGCCAGGAAAAGTTTTTACAGGGAGTGTAAACCAGATTTACACTCCTATTATTTTGCATATTCGTGTATTAAAATATAGTTAAGGGCTTTACAACTGTGCAAAACACACCACAAATAAGCGTTATCATCCCGACACTCAACGAAGAGAAGCTCATCATACAGACCCTTGATCAGTTCACACCGCAGTTAAAGGAAAAATTCAAGCTTGAAATCATTATTTCAGATGGCGGGAGCACCGATAATACACTGGGACTGTTAACCACAATTGTGGATAAAGTTGTCAAAGCAAACCCCGGGGAAATACAAAACATACCCCAGGGCAGAAATGCCGGCGCTAAAGCAGCGAGCGGAAGATACCTTTACTTCTTCAATGCTGATACAATGATAGAGGAAGCTGAAAAGTTCTTCACAATGTCACTGGATGCTTTCAACAATGATTCCCACCTTGCGTTAACCTGCAGGTTTCATGTATTCCCTGACGATGTAAAATTATCCGATAAGATATTCCATGGTTTCTATAATAATTACGTAAGGATCTTAAATTCTCTTGGTATGGGTATGGGCAGGGGCGAGTGCCAAATGATACGCAAAGATGTGTTCGTTAAAGTTAACGGGTATAATGA
>JBDTNV010000119.1:0-10316 GCA_039933555.1 Ignavibacteria bacterium | reverse complement strand
ATGAGTGGGATAATCCAGCCGTTAATACAGAAATAGCCCCGGGAATTGCGAACATTGAAGATTATTACGTAGATACTGATACCGAGGGCGGCGGATAGTGTGGTCTATTCCCGCGCAGGTCGAAGATCTGCTTAGACATGCCAGGAATCCAGAACATAGATTTTGAGAAATCCACTGTAGAGACGGTTTTCAAAGCCGTCTAAAACCCCTTAGTCCCCCTTTCAATTGAAGGGGGGATGAGAAGCCTTACATTACTATTTAACCACAATTAAACGAGCAATATAATTTACGTAGATTACTGTCGGGGGTTTTGAAGGCAGAAAATCCATATTATACTTTTCCCCTATCAAATTATAAAACATATGTTTAGATTCGTAAAATTTCATAAAACTAAACTTCATCCAATGAAAACTAATAAATACTGCTTAAGATCACTGTTCACATTAATTGCCGTAATTTGTTTTTTAGCGTCATCAAATGTATATCTTTCTGCGCAGGATAAAGCTATAACGCAGGATAAGGAAACACAATCTAAGCTAACCCCGGTTGATGCTTTACAGCTAATGAAAGACGGCAATACAAGGTTTTTGGATGGTAAAATGTTAAAACGTGACCTGAATGAGCAGGTTCACGCAACTGAAAAGGGTCAGTACCCTTATGCAGTACTATTAAGCTGCATCGATTCACGTGTTGCCCCTGAAATTACATTTGATCAGGGCATTGGCGATATATTTGACGCCAGGGTTGCCGGTAATTTTGTAAATGATGATATACTTGGCAGTATGGAATATTCATGTAAAGTAGTTGGAGCAAAGCTGATACTTGTTATGGGTCATACCGGTTGCGGCGCAATTAAGAGCACTATTGATGATGCACAGCTTGGCAACATAACGCAAATGCTCGCAAAGATAAAACCCGCAATGGAAAAAACAGTTTATGACG
This sequence comes from Ignavibacteria bacterium, assembly GCA_039933555.1. GTDB lineage: Bacteria > Bacteroidota > Ignavibacteria > Tepidaquicellales > OLB5 > OLB5. The sequence goes on along the minus strand of JBDTNV010000119.1, from coordinate 9,374 downwards.
GAGAGAAGTCGTCAAAGAATTATGATTATGTTGACCTTGTTTCAAAAGAAAATGTGATGCTTGCAATTGAAAATATTAAATTGAAGAGTCCGGTGCTAAAAGATATGTACGATAAGGGCGAAATTGATATCGTTGGATGTATGTACGATATTCATGACGGTAAAGTTGAATTTTATAAGTAATATCATTTGTTATGCCATATAACGAAAAACTTGCAGAGAGAATTACAAAGCTCCTTAAAGCGCAAAAGGGAGTTGTTGAAAAGAAAATGTTTGGCGGCATATGTTATATGCTTAAAGATAAGATGATGGTTGGTATTGCAAAAAATGAACTGATGGTCAGATGCCTGGAAGGAAACTATGAAACGCTGCTTAAGAAGCCGCATGCAAGGGTTATGGACTTTACCGGAAAAGTTATGAAAGGATTTTTATATATTGATGATGGGGGCATCAATACCGATGCACAGTTAAAGAAATGGCTGGATGTTGGTATTGAGTTCGCGCTTAAGAGTCCGCCAAAGAAAAAGAAACAAAAGAATTGAGAATTTTATTCAAATTAGAAAATAAACATTATAGAATTAGCATATTGCTAATTGTTCATTACTCATTGTTAATTGTAAAATGACCTACTTCGCATTTTTAAAAGGCATTAACATATCGGGTCATAGAATAATAAAAATGGCTGAATTAAAAGCCATATTTGAGGCTATGGGACATAAAAATGTTCGTACCTTTATACAGAGCGGTAACGTTGTGTTTGAATCCCCTGCCAAAGCTGATGTATTAAAGAAAACAATAGAATCCGGGTTGAAGAAATCGTTCGCTTATGATGTTAAGGTAGTTATTCGCACAAAAGCTGAGATGGAAAAGATAATTAAAGAATACCCTTTCAGCAAAGTAAAAGGAAACGAAGAATGTAAGATTACTGTTGGGTATCTTGAATCAGAGCCGGGCAAGGATTTAATCAAAGAACTTGAAACATTTAATACGGATAATGAAATATTCGTGATAAAGGGAAACAATCTATATCATCTGGTGCGTGGAAATTTTTCGGACTCTATATTCTTCAAGAAGAATATAGTGGAAAAGACTTTAAAAATTGTTTGTACAGCAAGGAACTGGAATACCACAAATAAAATTTTAAATATTTGAAAATTCTAAAGGAACAATATAAATTAGTTCAGGAATCAAGAGCAGTGTTACTAAACTACTGCTCTGATATCAAGCCTGAAGACCTGGGCAAGGAAATTGCAGACTTTAATAATTCAACTGTAATCAGCATGCTTCTGCACATTGCAAACACATACCTTTTCTGGCTGAAACGCTTTGCCGGTAAAGAGGAGTTTGAATATTTCGATGTAAAGAATATTAAGGATATTGAGGGTGTAAGAAAAGCATTTGAAGCTGCTGATAAGGTTGTAAATTCATTTTTGGGATCATACCCATACCATAGTACAAAAATTAAGGGTGAAATATTCTGGCTTAAGACTGATATGACATTCAGAGTGCTTGAATTATTTACGCATGTTTCTACACACGAGTTCCACCATAAAGGGCAGATAATGTCAATGACAAGAATGCTTGGATACACTCCGGTTGATGCTGATGTAATTAGGTTTAACTGATAGTACGCATAATAACAAGAAAAATAATGATAAAGAACAAATCGAATCCCAAAGTTGATTTCTACTTCAACAAACCCAAAAAGTGGCAGGATGTGATCAGGAAATTAAGGTCTATCATTCTGGAAACGGGGCTTACCGAGGAATTAAAGTGGGGCTGCCCCTGTTACTCCTTAGAGGATAAGAACATAGTTCTGATTCACGTGTTCAAAGATTACTGTGCTGTTTTGTTTTTCAAAGGGGCGTTATTAAAAGACACTGAGCGCATTCTGATACAGCAAACCAAGAATGTTCAATCAGGCCGCCAGATAAGGTTCATAAGTATGAAAGAAATAAATGAACTAAAGAAAACAATAAAATCTTATGTTAAGGATGCAGTTAAAGTGGAAGAATCCGGTTTGAAAGTGAAATTTAAAAAAACTGCAGAGTACACAATCCCGGAAGAATTTAAAATCAGGTTAGATGAACTGCCTGCCCTGAAAACTGCTTTCGCTGCATTAACACCAGGACGCCAAAGAGGATATCTCCTTTATTTTTCATCTGCAAAACAATCCAAAACCCGTGAGCAAAGAATTGACAAATATACGAAGCAAATTCTTAAGGGAAAAGGATTAGATGATTAGTGAATTCCACGTATCTCTGCATTAGAACGGATTAATCTACAAACCAAAAAGATTAACAATCATACAAATCCAGTAAATATAATGTCAGTAGAAAATAAAAAGAAATTGTCAACAGTTCAAATCGCAGAACTGCTCAAAACATTAAAAGCCCGTTTCGACAAAAACATTAACTTCCATAAAGGTATTGAGTGGGCTAAAGTACAGGCAAAGCTGGAATCGATGCCCGACAAACTCTGGTCGCTTGGTGAAATGGAAAGAACCGGCGGTGAACCGGATGTAATTGGGATCGATAAAAAGGCAGGCGAATATATTTTTTGTGATTGTTCAGCGGAAAGTCCATTGAGCCGCAGGAGCCTATGCTACGACCGTGAAGCCCTTGAATCAAGGAAAGAACATAAACCAAAAAATAACGCTGTAGATATGGCAGCCGCAATAGGTATTGAGATTTTAACAGAAGAACAATATCGGGAACTGCAAAAGCTTGGGAAATTTGATATGAAAACATCTAGCTGGGTTAAAACACCAAACAACATCAGGGAACTTGGCGGCGCTTTATTTTGTGATAGACGATATGAAAGTGTGTTTGTTTATCATAATGGCGCGGAATCTTATTATGCTGCAAGGGGTTTTCGCGGTTTGCTTAGGGTCTAAAAGATGCTGGAGATTCAGGTTTTTTATTATATTTATGACTGCACTTACTTAGCCGTATTTTTCACTATTAAATAAACTCATCTATTCATAGTTTCGTAAAAATATTAATGAAGTTTTTATTAGGTCAAACTCATTAGGAATGACAAATATCATTATTTCGCCATTTAACAATTTCGCTATTTGATAAATATCTGCGTACACGGACATTTTTACCAGCCGCCAAGGGAAAACCCATGGACAGGCGAAATTGAAAGGCAGGATAGCGCCAAGCCGTATCATGACTGGAATGAAAAAATTCATCATGAGTGCTATAAAGCTAATTCAGAAGCTGAAATTATTGATGATAAAGGTAAAGTTGTTGCAATAATAAATAATTATGAACTTCTGAACTTTAATTTCGGGCCTACCCTGCTTGCATGGATACAACATAAACATCCCGAAACGTACAATAAGATAATTGAAGCTGATAGGAAAAGTATTCCCGGGCATAATGGACACGGTAACGCAATTGCTATGTGCTATAATCACATGATAATGCCGCTTGCTAACCTGAATGATAAAATTACACAGGTTTTATGGGGTCTCGCTGATTTTAAACACCACTTCGGACGTGATTCCGAAGGAATATGGCTTCCTGAAACCGCATGCAATATAGAAACCATCGAAGTTTTAATAAGCCTTGGCGTGAAATACATAATTCTTGATACAAGCCAGGCAGCATTTTTCAGAAAAAAGGGAGATGAAAAATGGGTTGATGTAAATGACGGCTCAATTAATCCCAAAAGACCTTACAGGTGCTATTCAGAATTAAATTTCCGGAAATACATCGATATTTTTTTCTATGATGGTCCGGTATCAAAATCAGTGGCGTTTGATGATGTGCTTGAGAGCTCGCAGAACCTGCTAACAAAAATATTTAATGCCGAAGATAAAGATTATCTGGGAAATCAAATAATCAGCGTTGCTACTGACGGCGAAACATTCGGTCACCACAAGAAAAACGCTGAGAGAACTCTGGCATTTTTCATGAAATCACTTGCCCCGCAGAATAACCTTAGAATTGTCAATTTCGGGGAGTATCTTGAATTAAATCAACCTGAATTTGAGGTTAAGATTAAACCGGGTGATAATGGCGAAGGTACATCGTGGAGCTGTGTGCATGGAGTAAAAAGGTGGAAAGAAGATTGCGGCTGCGGGGGTGGCGGTGGCTGGGCACAGCAGTGGCGTAAGCCATTGAGGGAAACAATCGATTGGCTCCGCGACCAGATGATAATTATGTACGAAAACATGGGGAGTATTCTATTAAAAGATGTTTGGAAAGCAAGAAATGATTATATTGACCTGATACTTAATGATAGTTTAAGCACAGCGGATACTTTCTTCAGAAATAATGAAGTTAGAGGCTTAACTGAAAATGAAAAACTAATAGCCATCAAACTGCTTGATATGCAGAAGTACTCAATGCTTATGTTCACTAGCTGCGGCTGGTTCTTCAGTGAAATCTCAGGGCTTGAGACAGTCAAAATTCTCGAATATGCAGCTCGCGCTATGGAATTAGCGTTTGAGCTGACGGGAATAGATCTTGAAACAGAATTCAAGAATAAGCTGGCTGAAGCAAATAGCAATATCCCTAAATATAAGACAGGTAAGGGTGTTTACGAGAAGCTTGTTCTTCCACACAAACATTTAAACAAAGACCAACAGTAAATTCATAAATTTGGATAATAATCATAATAACGATTCATATTTTTTTAACAGTAAGACTGCCGATAAATGGCGCCGGTTAGGCACAAAACGCAGAGCAGGTGTTGCTGTACCCTTGTATTCCATTTATTCCATGGAGAGCTCGGGAGTTGGTGAACTGCCTGATATCAAGCTTCTTGCCGAATGGTGTAAACAAACGGGACTTTCCATTATTCAGCTATTACCTCTAAATGATGTTGGTGATGATTTCGCACCATACAATGCTGTATCTTCTTTTGCAATTGACCCCATGTACCTGAGATTAAACGATATCAAGAATGCAGATGTTACACCATACTCACGTGAAATTGAAAGATTAAAGAAGAATTTCCGACCTTTGTTCAGGAAGGTTAATTACAAAATTAAACAGGCAAAGATTGACCTTTTGTGGAATATCTATAAGACCAATAAGACGGATGATATAGGTGAATTTACTGAGTACAAAAATATGAACTCCTGCTGGCTGGAGGATTATTCTCTTTACAAAGTAAGCTCGGAATTGAACCCTGATAAAGGCTGGATGAATTGGGATGAAGGGCTCAAAAACAGGGTACCCGCTGTACTCGAGAGCTTCCGGAAAATAAATTTTGAGCGGATTGAATTCCATAAATGGGTTCAGTGGCAATTGTATGAACAGTTTAAGGAAGTTAAGCAATATCTTACCGAAAATAATATACTTCTATTGGGTGATCTCCCCTTTTTAGTCTCACGTGAAAGCGCGGATGTATGGGCACACCAAAACTATTTCATGCTTCATTTATCATCCGGCGCACCGCCGGATATGTACTATGCTATGGGTCAGAAATGGGGTATGCCGCCCTATGAATGGAATAATATCGCTAATGACTGCTTTAGTTACGTAAAGGAAAAGCTTAAGTATGCTGAGAATTTTTATGATTTATACAGGATCGATCATTTTGTAGGTCTATTCAGAGTATGGCTGAGTCCGGTTGACGATAACACCACTCCGGGTTCATACATGCCAAAGGAAGATTACCTGTGGGAACCGCACGGCAGAAGAATAATAGAAGAAATGGTAAACGCTTCGGCTATGCTCCCCTGTGCCGAAGATCTGGGTACCGTTCCCGGCTGTTCATACCATGTGCTTTATGAATTCGGTATCCCGGGTATCGATTTCCAGCGGTATTACAAGAATAATAGTAGCTTCCGCGCGCCCGGTGAGTACAGGCTGAACTCGGTTTCAGTTTGTTCAACCCATGATTCCAGTTTTTGGATCAATTGGTGGCAGTTTGAAGCAGGTACAATAGATGAAAAGCTTTTTGAAATGATGTGTGAAAAAGCAGGTATTCACCCCGGTCATGTGAAATACTCTAAGAAAATTCTATTTGATAAAAAGCTCTCGCAGCACAGCAGGTTGTACTGGAATAATGACGTAAATTCACCCCAATTACTGGCTGAAATACTCGGTGTACCCCAGGATTCAATTCAAAGCATAATTTATGCTTATATGGAAAGCTATAGAGAAAAGGAAAAATTTTTGAGCTATTTAGGTTTTAATGGTGATTTAGATGGAATTTCAACCGAATTGGTTAGAAAATGCATGGAAGCTGTCAATAATTCAAATTCAATTTTCAGTATTCAGCTGCTGCAGGATTATTTGTCAATGGATGAGAACTTAATTCCCAAGATCGCGAAATTCAGCTCGAGGATAAACACGCCGGGTATGGTAAGCAGAAAGAACTGGTCTCAATTACAACCTCTCAGCCTTGAAAACTTATTGACACTTGAGATCAATGAACACATAAAACAAGTACTCATTAATTCGCAAAGGTCATAGATTCGCGTTTAATTACTTGCCTTTATCTTCGTTTAAAATAAGTATCTTAGCTTCCTGCAGCTCCTGTTTTTCTTTCTCATTGATTGTGGGATAAGCCAGGTCTAATTTTTCAAGTGTCCCTACGATTATATCGCCTACTGCAGCTCTCATAAACCACTTTCTATCTGCGGGAATTATATACCACGGCGCGTAGTCCGTCGAAGTATTGGAAAGAGCTTCCTCAAATGCATTCATGTATTTATCCCAAAGAAGCCTTTCCTTAACATCACTGGTCGAAAATTTCCAGTTCTTCTCAGGCTCATTTATCCGTGCCAGGAACCTTTTCTTCTGTTCATCTTTTGAGACATGCAGAAAGAATTTCAGTATTATTGTCCCGTTCTCATAAGCCTGTTTTTCAAAATTATTGATTATCTCATAACGCTTATTCCAGAATTTCTTATCAATTTTAGCTGTAGAATCAGCCCCCGGAATATTCTGACTTACAACGTACTCAGGGTGAACCTTTGTAACAAGCACCTCTTCGTAATGAGAGCGGTTAAAAATTCCAATCATTCCCCTCTTAGGCATGGCTTTGGTTATCCGCCAAAGGAAATCATGCTCCAATTCCTCAACAGAAGGCTGTTTAAAGCTTGTAACGTTACATCCCTGGGGATTCACACCCGTCATAACATGTTTAATCGTACCATCCTTACCGGCTGCATCCATTGCCTGTATTACAATAAGTAATGAATACTTATTCATTGCATAAAGCATATCCTGAAGCTCTGATAACCTTAAAATATCTTTGTTAAGCATTTCTGCGGCATCTTCTTTATCCTTAAAATCCGCAGTATAACGTGTATCAAAATCCTTTAGATTTACCTTTGAGCCCGGTTTTACAAGCAGATTTTCATCTTTTCTGAAATTATTATCAGTCGAATTGTTTCCCATAAATGTATATTTGATTATACGAATATAACATTAATTATAGAATTTATCATAATAACCCTTAATTTTTCCCGGATTAAAAGTTCCTTCCTTATATATCCTGAGAATAAAATCGCTGAACTTATCATTCTTTGAGTTGTATTTCTCCGCTTTCATAATTTGATACAATGCAACAGAAACTACATGAATACCTTCATCACTTTCCTGCCATCTTTTCTTTGCATCCTTTGATATCCCCAGCGTTTCATTTATAAGCTGATCCATCACCTGCACGCAATCCTCTTCAAACAAACCGTCGAGCGTGTTATAGCCTAGTGATTTATTATGATTATTCACCTTATCCATAACAAAATCATCTTTGTAAAAAGATTCAATCACTCCCTTCAATTCCCCATCATTTTTGAGATCATATGGCGGATGCATCATCTCATGAGCTGAGGTTCTGATAGTAATTTCAAATGGCCAGTCAATAGCAGTTAAAAAACGCATTCCTGTTATTTTAATACCATGCGGCTTGTTATAATAAAGCATGTAAACGGTGATAGTATCAGATGGCAGCTTAAAGCCCAGCATTTTTTCATTCTCTTTAATAACGTCATACTTTGCAAGTCCGGGCTGTATCTCATCAATTTTCTTCTGAATTTTAGTCCTGATGTTATCCGTCCAGTATTCCTTAAAACCATTATCCTTCAGAAATCTAAAGATGACAAGCAGTTCATCTTTGACAGATAGAAAAATACCCCAGCTCTCCTCATCATAATATGGAGTTTTGGAAAAATTATCTTTTAATTCTCCCGGGTCATTTAATGCAGCTATAAGATCATCAAGCTCCTCACCATCAATTGCAGAAAAATACAGGCTCAGCCAGGCGGAAATAATTATTTCATTATCATCCTTAAGCTTTTTGTGAAGGCTTTTAATGGCATTATTTACTGCAGGTATAAGTTTATTTTCATATGGATTTAGTTCATCCTTATAGTATGGCTTATAGAACTCATCCCCTGTCAATATATTTAAAAAGCAGCACAGGTCATATTTAAACGATGGCTCAATTTTCCATTTAGTCATTGATTCTGTTCCATTTTGCGAAAATACATTATTTGAGGTAAATACAAGGAGAGCAAATATAATTAGCATTTTCATTTTCTCTCAAGCATTGCGAGCCTTACACCCAGCCCGATAAATACACTCGCCGTTATCCATTTAAAAATTCTGGAGTTATTCAGCTTTGACTTAATAGCCTTACCCATTTTACCCGCTGTTAAGGCAACCAGAATATTTACGATAGTTGCGTTTATATTAAATAGAATACCCAGAAAGATTATCTGTGAAGTAATATCGTGGCTGTTATTTACAAACTGCGGCAGGAATGCCAGGAAGAATAATGCAACTTTGGGATTAAAAATATTTGTAAGTATTGCCTGGTAATAAACTGAGTGCATTTTAACAGGTTTCTTTTCACTTTCTACCTGTAATGATTGTTTTTTAACTATCATTTTGATTCCAAGATAAACAAGGTATGCTGCCCCTGTGTATTTGATTATCTCATACGCTGCAGGTACAGCCATAAGGAGTGCTGAGAGTCCGAATGCAACAGCAAGCGTATGAAAGATACTGCCCGTTGCTATGCCAAGTGATGATATTACCCCCGACTTGCTTCCTTCGCTGATGCTCCTTGTGATAACGAACATCATATCGGGTCCGGGCGTGATATTAAGCGTTAACCCTGCAATTGCAAAAAGCAATATGTTATTTACCTCAGGCATTAAATATTACTCTCCTAATTCTTTAAGTCTTTGGAGCCTTTCTTTTTCATTTTCAGCAAGCCATATATCCTTTGATAATTTCTCATAGGCATTCATAAAGTATGGTTTTGCTTCATCTTTTCTGTTTAATGAGTATAAGCATTCCCCTATTTCTTCACTGTTATAGCCGTCTCTTTCAAGCCCTTCTTTATCCATCCATTCCTTTAATTCCATTTGCTTTTGTAAAGCAAGTTCAACCTGTTTCA
>JBDTNV010000118.1:0-10323 GCA_039933555.1 Ignavibacteria bacterium | reverse complement strand
GAGCCTTCAAAGTGACCGCGTACATCATCGGATTCAAGTACCCTTAATATCTTTTCCTGGGCTAAAGAAATATGGCTCTCTTCTTTGGTCTCTGCTATGTATTCTTCTTTGGTTAATTCTACAGGCATATTTTATGTTAAATCGTTATGACGCTTTAGTTTATTTTTTTGGTAGTGTAACAGCTCCAGGCAGACCCATAAGCGGGTAATCTTTCCTTAACGGATAGTATTCATATTCTTCCATCATATACATTCTCCTTGGATCTGGGTGATTAAGGAAAGTTATCCCCATCATATCATACGCTTCACGCTCAGACCAGTTGGCTGATTGCCATACAGGGTAAAGACTATCGACTTCGGGTTTTTTTGAATCAAGCTTTACTTTAAGGAAAATCCTGGCTTTATGGGTAAGTGAATATAGATTATAAAGACACTCAAATCTTTCGTTCTTGGTGAACCTATCAACACTCACAACATCCCTTAGCTGTTCAAATTTGAACTCATCCCGCAGTATGGTAGCAATTTCTATGAGCCTGTCTTTTGGGACTTCAATCATAGGGTAATTTATGTTTTCGGAGAAAACTATTCCTTCGAATCCATTTGCTTCTGAGAGCTTATTTTTGATTTGTTCTGTTAATTCGGTCATAATTTGTCAACAAATTTAGCAAAATATGATATGATATTCAATGTAGAATATTTATGGGGAAAATAGGGCATATTTTAGTATCATATAATCTGTACAGACGTGCTGCCGGCACGTCTCCTTTAAATGAAAAACCACAAATTTGTCTGCAAAGTGCGATACCTACGGGAATGTGATATTTTTAGGAAAATTGAAAATCAAATGACCCTGTAGGGTCACATGTTGGTAAATTGAGCCAAAACATATAAACCGATGCCGTAGGTATCGGATACTTTCATGAAAATGTTTTTGTGTGTCAGTAGTATGATCTCGTTGTTTGGCAAGTAGTCAATAACAATTATTTAGTCAACGATTTGTATAACCTTACGCTTTCAACGGCTTTTTCTCATTGCCAAGTTTTCCGCCAACGATCATAGCGGATAAATATAATACCGCCGCAATGATAAATACAACCTTAAAACCATAACTCATTGAAAGCATTACTACAAGTACGCTGCCTAAGACTGAGAAAAATCCATTCACACCCCAGCCGAATGCTACCAGGTATTTTGAATTATTGTCAATCTTGCTCATTCCGTAGGGGAATGGTATGCCCATAAAAAATGCCAACGGAGCGATCATAGCAACTGATATTATTACTCTCCACATAATATCCATTCTGACTAACGAATCAAATATCACAGAATTCAATAACCCAATTAAAATAGTTAATGCAGCAATTATTATATAAATTATTTTTACATTCTTGATAATGCCTAAAACTTTGTTTGAGAGCATACTGCCCACACCCGAAAATAACAGCATAGTTGAAATAATAGTAAGCATTGTGTAAACAGGTTGTCCCAAAAACAGAGTAAATTTTTGTATCAGGCAAATCTCAATTATAATGTATCCCAAACCAAGCAAAGCGAAGTATGTTATGTACTTCCCTTTTTTTACTTTTCTTATTTCAGGGTCCTTGCGGAATTTTACATAAATTGGCAGAAATATTAGTAACGCTGAAATTAATACAGTTTGTATCAGCAAAACCACAAGGGTCGATTCAGCCACCGGTTTTTGCACCATTGATAGCATTGCGCGGTCGCCCCCTGAAAATGATTCCTTAATACTTCCAAAATTTATTTTGGTGAAATCGGTATTATGCTCAAAATACGGATTATCATCAGTAGCGGATGTTAATTTCTTATCCGGATATTTATCTGCAATTTCATTTATGTTATTACTGGCTATTATATCCCTGAATATCCCTTCCTGCTTTGAAACGGGGTCATACATAATCTCAAGGTTAAGCAGTGATGACATGGTTTTGAGTTTCTGAATATCAAACTCATCGAATCCGCTCTTCTTAAACACTACCCCGGTCAAATAACTTACATCTTTTTCAAATTCCGATGGGGGACGTTTAAAGATGTAGAACTGATTTTTAATATCGCTTCCGCCGTTTAACTTTTGCGCCTCTTTAATCGATGCAACAAGTCTGGGCATTTGCGGTTCAGGCCGGGTGATATACAATACACCGTTTATATCAAGATGCTGGAGGTAATCACGAAGCGCTTCCTGTGTTAATATATAATTCTCAACCAGGCTCATAGCGCCGCTGTTGCTTGCCGAAGCCGAGATTGTATGCGCGCTGATTATAACATCATACTTTATTCTTTTGCCGCGAAGCCAGCTTCTGGCATCATCAGTAATAATTTTTACACGTTTATCATTTGCAATTCCGCCTGTCCAGTATCCCGCTAAGTCCTTTTCAACAAGGTCATTGAGTATTGGATTTATCTCAACCGCAGTAACTGATTTTGCATTATTTGTCAGGGCCGAAAGTATTTCACCGCCGCCGCCTGAACCAAGTATGAAAACCTTTGCTGTATCCTCACGCTTTAATACCATTGCAAGCATTGATGCGTCAAATGGCGGGCGGTTGGTTGAATCAAGCAAATTGGGTACCTTAGGTATATTGGTAGTTGAGTTACCCGCATCAATAATTGCTGTGTAGACAGGGTAGTCATCAACATTATCGCCATCATCTTTCATTACGTCAACTTTTGAAAATGAATTCCATTTTGTCAAAAGCCTGAGGTCTTCATTTTCCTTCATGTAATTCCCATACACCTTGTTGCTTGAAATATATATGGGGAGGTAAGCTTCAGGATTGGAAAGGAAAAGTCCGTTTAGAATCAGCATCATAATTGCGCCGAATAAACCAATTGTTTGCCTTGTGCTTTTTTCCATTGCAAAAACAATTGTTCCCAGGCATGCTATCAGAGATGCGAACGCGATACCTCCTGAACCGCCGAACTTTGGCAGAACAAGTATGAACACGAAACAACTTAGCCCGGCTCCAACTAAGTCATAAAAATAAAGCTGGTTTATTCCTGTTTTAAATCTTGTAAATAACTGTCCAATAACCAGGCCAGCAAGAAAGAAGGGAAGTGTAATTAAAATGTAATAAACCGGAAGGTAAAGAAATTGATAGTTATCTATGAAAAGACTGAACGGGTCAAATGGTATTTTGTTTATGGCAACAAATGAAACTATAACTGATACCGCATACAGCAATGATGTTATTGTGAGATATGAATTTATCTCAGCTTTATTTATTCTGTTACTGATAATTATTGTTACACCGCTTATGCCAAATCCAAGCAGGGCGATACTGATTATCATAAACGCAAAATGATACCAAAGTGAGACTGAGAGTACCCTTATCAGTGTGAACTCCAGCATCAGCACGCTTAGGGAAACGAGCATCAAGGCAATTTTATGCTTTCCTGTTAAGGTATCTTTTTTGACCGGAGCGGTTTTTAATGCAGTAGTTTTTTTACTCATTAATTGTAAACTTATTTTTTAATTTCTCTTATACAGTCTTATTGTTAATAAGTGTATCTTTTAAGTAAGAGGGTTTTAGAGAAGGGTAATCTGTGCTGTAATGCAGGCCGCGTGATTCTTTTCTCATAAGCGCTGACCTTATAATTATGTAAGATATTAATGCCATATTCCTGAGTTCAAGAAGCTCTCTGTTGACCTTTGTCTTTTTATAAAATGTTTCAATCTCACTCTTAATAAGCTTTATCCTTCTGAGCGCGCGGTGGAGCCTTAAGTTTGACCTCACAATGCCAACATAGTTGGACATTATCTGTTTAATTTCGTGTTTATTTTGTGAAATTAAAATCCATTCTTCCGGGTTTTCGGTTCCGCTGGAATCCCATTCAGGAACTTCATCGCTATTAATGTTTTTTATTTCGGTAATATCTTTTTTACAGATCCTGGCCGCCTTATCCGCAAATACAAGCGCTTCCAGCAGTGAGTTTGATGCAAGCCTGTTGGCCCCATGTACACCTGTCATAGAAGCTTCGCCCAGGACAAGCAGCCTCATCAGCGATGTTTTACCGTTTAGGTCGCTTACAATACCGCCGCAGCTGTAATGAGCGGCAGGTACAACGGGAATCATTTTCTTTGCGATATTTATTCCAATGGTTAGACACTTATTATAAATGTTTGGGAATTTATTTTTTATTTCATTTTCGGTGAGCTTTGTTATATCAAGGTAAACAAAATCATCCCCGTGCTTTTTCATTTCATTATCAATTGCCCTTGCAACTATATCACGCGGGGCAAGTGAGCCGCGCGAATCGTACTTATGCATAAATTCTTCGCCTGATTTTGTCTTCAATATTGCACCGGCTCCACGCAGAGCTTCGCTTATTAAAAATGACTGCTGGTCTGAACTATCAACCCGGTTTTCATAAAGGCTTGTTGGGTGAAACTGAACAAACTCCATATCGCCTATCACGCAGCCGCTTCTGAATCCTATGGCAATACCATCACCGGTTGCAATCGGTGGATTTGTAGTATGCAGGTAGACCTGGCCAATACCGCCTGTACAAATAACGGTTAATTTTGATAGTATAGTATCAATTTCGTTATTAACTTCATCATATGCATATGCGCCAAAGCAAGAACGGTTTGTTCTTCTGCCCTTAACTTTTAAGTTATGCTCTGTTATAAGATCAATGGCTGTGTGATGCTCTAAGACTGTAATGTTAGGGTTAGTGTTTACGTTGTGAACAAGTGCTCTTTCAATTTCTCTTCCGGTAAGATCCTTTGCGTGAACTATCCGCTGCCGGGAGTGTCCGCCTTCTCGCCCAAGCTCAAGGTGACCATGCTCTTTACTGAAATTAACGCCAAGCTCCATTAATTCATTTATAAGGTGCGGACCGTTTGTAACTATCTGCTCAACGGCATCTTTGTGGCACAAGCCGGCGCCGCACTCAAGAGTATCCTTGATATGCAGTTCATATGAATCTTCGGGTGAAATTACTGTGGCAATACCACCCTGAGCGTAATTTGTGTTTGATTCTGCGCGGTCTTTTTTAGTAATGATAAGGACTTTGGCATACTTAGCGGCTTTTAACGCAAATGACAGGCCTGCTATTCCGCTGCCAATTACCAATATGTCAGTTTTTCGCCTCAAAAATTTACGAGTACCTTGCAGTAATATCCTCGCCTGTTTTTATACTGGTGAAACGGAAGTCCTGGAAGGTGAGTAAGGAGTCTTCTTCAAGGCTAACCCTTAAGAGGTATTTAAATGCAAGCTTAGTCATATTGCTTATTGTTCCTTCGCGCAGTGTTTTAAACACCATAGGGTGAACTTTTAACACAAGCTTGCCTGAAGGTTTTTCTTTATCAAGTTTATAACGTTTTATCCAGCGTTCAATTCTTGTTAATATATTTGTTGAGCTTTCAATTATTCCGCTGCCGCCGCATAACGGGCACTGTTCGGTAATTGATCTTACAACATTCTCACGTACCCTTTGTCTTGTAATCTGCACTATGCCAAATTCAGACATGGGCAGCAATGTTACTTTCGCTCTATCCTTCTTGAATTCTTTTTTAAGCTCATCGTAAACCTTTTTCTTGTTCTTGTCATCATATACATCAATAAAATCAATACAGATTATACCGCCTAAATCACGAAGCCTTATCTGCCTTACGATTTCTCTTGATGCATCGAGATTTGTTTTGAGGGAATTGGTCTCCTGATCCTTACTCTTTGCATACTTTCCGCTGTTAACATCAACAACATACATTGCTTCGGTCTTTTCGATAATAAGATGTCCGCCAATTTTTAACGGAACACGTTTGCCCAATGTCTGATGTATCTCAGCTTCAATTCCGTAAATATCAAACAATGCCTTAGAGCCTTTATAAAGCTCAAGCTTATTTAACAGGTCAGGTGAATTTATCTTAACGTAGCTTTGTATTTCTTTAAAGAGTTTTTTTGAATCACACAGAACTTTATCAACATCATCCCTGAAAAGATCTCTGATTACACCTGTTGTAACAGTCAAGTCTTTATATAAAAGGGCAGGAGGGACGCCGGTTTTTATCTGCTTTTCAATATCTTTCCAAATGTTATACAGATTTTCAAGGTCTTCGGTCAGCGCTTTTTCTTCGGTATCTTCGGCAACTGTCCTGATAATTGCGCCGAACTCAAGATTATGCGAGCTTCTGTAATTTCTGACAATATTTTTCAGCCTGCGTTTTTCACGCATGTTCTGTATCTGCTTTGAAGCATTGACTTTATTTTCGAAGGGCAAAAATACAAGGTATCTTCCCGGGAGTGATACTTTTGATGTGACCCTAACGCCTTTGTTGCCTACTGGCTCCTTTGTTATCTGTACAATTATTCTCTGGCCGCGCTCAAGCTTTGGATACTGCCTGCCTCTTTTTTGCTGGGATTGCTGTTTCTGCGGAGGGGCTTCATCTTCATCATCCTCGTCGTCATCTATATCAGAATCATCGCCGAGCAGTGCTTTCATATCTTCTGCCTGGTCTCCAACATCGCTGAAATGCAGGAATGCATCCTGCTTGAAGCCAAGATCGATAAATGCAGCCTTGATGCCGGGTATCACTTTTGCAACTTTGCCAAGGTAAATATCGCCGACAACCCGTTCATATTCTTCATTTTCTATAAAAAGCTCGGATAGTTTTCCGTCTTCAGTTATAGCTATGCGGATTTCATCAGCGTTTTGGTTGATGACAATTTCTTTTTTCATTCGTTGGATCCAGGTTTACTCACTTCGTAATTGGACTAAAAACAAATAAGCCTTTTTAAAATAAGCTTATACTAAGAGTTCATGCTTTTTAAGAACTCTTTGTTGTTTTTTGTCCCTTTCATTTTTCCTAAAAGGAATTCCATTGCTTCAACCTGTGAGAAATCACTTAGGATCTTTCTGAGCAGCCATACCTTGCTTAATTCTTCCTGATCAAGCAGCAGTTCTTCTTTTCTTGTGCCTGATTTATTAAGGTCAATTGAGGGGAAAATTCTCTTATCGGCAAGCTTTCTGTCAAGAACTATTTCCATATTGCCTGTACCTTTGAATTCCTCAAAGATAACTTCATCCATACGGCTTCCGGTTTCAACCAGCGCCGTTGCGATTATGGTGAGGCTTCCGCCTTCTTCAATATTTCTTGCAGCTCCGAAAAATCTTTTTGGTCTGTGCAATGCATTCGCGTCCACACCGCCGGAAAGTATCTTTCCGCTGTGCGGTACTACTGTGTTATGCGCCCTTGCAAGACGGGTAATACTATCTAATAGTATTACAACATCTCTTTTGGCTTCAGTAAGCCTCTTTGCTTTTTCAAGAACAATATCCGATACCTGAACGTGCCTCTCAGGCGGTTCGTCAAATGTTGAACTTATGACCTCTGCTCTTACAGAGCGCTCCATATCTGTTACTTCTTCAGGACGCTCATCTATTAAAAGCACAATAAGTTCAACCTCGGGGTGGTTCTTTGCGATTGAATTGGCAATTTGCTGAAGCAAAATTGTTTTACCTGCCTTAGGCGGTGATACGATCATACCCCTGTTGCCTTTACCGATAGGCATGAACAGGTTCATGATCCTTGTTGCGTACTCTCCGGGCGCTGACTCTAGATTAAATCTTTCGTTGGCATAGAGAGGTGTTAGATTATCAAAGAGTGTTCTTTCCCTGCTTTTATCGGGATCGACACCGTTAACTTTATCAACTCTTAACAGTGCGAAAAATCTTTCACCGTCTTTGGGAGGCCTTACCTGCCCGCTTACGGTATCGCCTGTTCTGAGCGCAAATTTCTTTATTTGTGAAGGTGAAACATAAACATCATCAGGTGAAGAAAGATAGTTGTAATCTGATGACCTTAAAAAACCATACCCGTCAGGCAATACATCCAAAACACCCTTGCTGTAAGCAACACCATCATTCTGTGTGCCGGTTTCAAGTATTTTGTAGATCAGGTCCTGTTTTCTAAGCTCACTGTAATCACTCATGTTGAGGCTCTTGGCTAACTCATATAGATCGCCAATTTTCTTTTTCTTCAGCTCAGCTATATCCATAGAAGGCTTTAAATCATCTTTTTTATCTGATGCCATAATACATTAAATTAATTTATGTTGGTTTTTAGAATTACTAATATCTGGAGTGTTTTTTTGGGATATCGAGAAAGTATGTGTGTTTATTCAGATTATTTAAATCCGGGTGTTTTGTTTGATGTGTTAATTACATACAAATATACAAAACTAAGCTATATTAAACAATAGCGGGATAAAATTTAACAGTTTAAAAATTTATTGGCTATTTCAGCTAATTTTTCATTATTTTTGTTAAATATCAATATATATTTTATACTAATGGCTTGGTTAAAATGAAACCAATTATTATTAAAATTAAAATTTTACTGGCTCTATTACTCTTCAGTACGGCAGTTTACTGCCAGCAGAATACTATTGTATATGTAATAAAAATAGACGGTTCAATAAATCCTTCCACTAGTGACTTCATTCATAAAAGTATAGAAGAAGCTAAAAACAATAATGCTGAGTGTCTAATAATTGAGCTTAACACCCCGGGTGGTTTGCTTAAATCAACAAGGTATATTGTAAGCGATATTTTGATGTCGCCAATTCCCGTAATAGTATATGTTTCGCCGGGCGGTTCGCAGGCGGCTTCGGCGGGAGTCTTCATAACTCTGGCCTCGCATATTGCGGTGATGTCACCCGGCACAAATATCGGGGCATCGCATCCCGTTAGCGGTGATGGCGGCAAAATGGATTCCACAATGAGCGAAAAGGTTACAAACGATGCCGCCGCTTTTATACGCTCGATTAGCGAAAAAAGAAAACGCAATGTTAAGTGGAGCGAAGATGCGGTCAGGAACAGTGTATCAATAACAGAAACCGAAGCGCTGAGAGACAGTGTAATTGATCTTGTTGCAAATGATGTAAATGACCTGCTGACAAAAATTAACGGCAGGGAAGTTGAAACATCCACCGGTAAAAAAATAATTAATACAAAAAATTATTCAATTGTAAATTTTGAAGAAAGCTGGTTTCAGAAATTCCTTGGAATTGTAAGCGACCCAAACATAGCATATATACTCATGATGCTTGGGGTGTGGGGAATTATCCTCGAGTTCTACCACCCCGGCGCAATTCTGCCCGGTGTTGTAGGCGCTATATGTATACTGCTTGGGTTGTATGGAATGCATACTCTTCCCATTAACTATGCAGGGGCCGGGCTGATACTGCTTGCGATAATTCTATTTATAGCAGAAATTAAAATTACCAGTTACGGAATGCTGACAGTAGCGGGAGTTATTTCAATGCTAATCGGCTCGATGATGCTGATTGATTCCGGCTCGCCGCTTGAGAGTGCGGTGTATATTTCAATGAAAGTAATAATTACAACAGTCGTAATTATCGCGGGACTCTTTTCTCTCCTGGCATGGCTGGTTGTAAAAGCATATAAACGCAAAGCTATGACCGGGGTTTCAGGCATGATTGGTGAAATTGGCGAGGTGTTCAACGATATTACAGGCGGCAGCGGATTTGTGAAGATAATGGGCGAGATATGGAAAGCAAAAGCTGATGAGAATATTCCTAAAGGCGAAAAAGTGAAAGTGCTTGAAGTGAAAGATCTGACGATTGTAGTGCAGAAAGTTTAATCGATTACAGATTAAAGATTACAAATTACAAATTAATGATTTGAATGTAACACCCCCCCCCGGCTAAAGCCGTACCCCTCTCAAGAGGGGAGGGAGCGTAGCGGAAGGGTGTGTTAACATTATATCAGATTTTTGTATCATTGTAAATAATTTTGAAAGTTTATATTAATTTAAACCATACGGAGGCCATATGGAGGCAGTAATAATAACATTTGTGTTCTTTGCTTTTCTTTTCTTTATCATAATTATTTTCAGCATGATAAAAGTGATGAGAGAGTATGAAAGAGGAGTTATATTCAGGCTTGGAAGGTATTCACAAACCAAGGGGCCCGGACTTATCATACTTATTCCGTTTGTTGATAAGATGATAAAGGTGAGTTTGAGAACATTGGTAATGGATGTACCTTCACAGGATATCGTTACCAAGGATAACATTTCAGTGAAAGTAAACGCCGTTGTTTACTTCAGGGTATTGCAGCCTGAAAAAGCGGTGATCGAGGTACAGGACTTCCTTTTTGCGACCTCGCAGATTGCGCAGACAACACTAAGAAGCGTACTCGGGCAATCGGAAATGGATGAGCTCTTAAGCGAGCGCGACCAGATAAATAAAAAGCTTGCTGTAATTATTGATGAGCACACAGAGCCGTGGGGAATAAAAGTTTCGAACGTTGAAGTAAAACAAATTGACTTACCGAT
>JBDTNV010000117.1:0-10399 GCA_039933555.1 Ignavibacteria bacterium | reverse complement strand
TGTCTTTAAAAAGGGGGTATGTTTTTTAAAATGTTCCAAAGCAACCCCTCCAAAGGAGTCCTTCGGACCTACTATAGTTCACATCCCGAAACAATTAATATCATGCGATGATACCCTTGAGGAAAATCTATTTATTATATTTATGTGAGGTGGAAAATGAAAGTTTATAAAATCGCGGGTATAATAATTATATTCATAATCATGGCAGTGAGTAATGTACTGTATTCACAGAGAGCCTTCATTGTCAGCAAAACTGATAGCGATAGCCTTTGGCAGATAATTAATGATAATGTCACGCTTGAGTATGATGTCGTTGTTATTAAGAGTATAAACAAGTATGGCTTTGTGCTCTCTGAAGGCTGGAAAGAATATTACTGTAATACAAACACAATTTCTGAAGAGTTTTGGGTTAAATTAAAGAAGAGAAAAGAAAAGCTGATTTGAAGTGAATGCAGGCTTCAAAAAATCTGTTGTTGGTGACAACACCAACAACGGGGGAAAGAGTAACGTCTGGATCTAAAAGTGAGAAACGACTTATTCGAAATTTCAACAGAATTAAAACTATGCTTATTCAAGTGATCAAAAAAATCTGCTATATGTATACGAATATTTTGAAATTGTTACAAAATCGCAAAAAAGCCCTGTTTTACTCACCCCAAAAAAGTGGGCTGCGAGTGAGCAAATTACCCACAATAAAAAATTTATCTAAAAATGAGGTAAAAATGAAATATTTAAAAGTAATTATCCTGGTTTTAGTTGGAGAAGTGAAATGAAGAGTAAAAAAAACGGGATAGTTAAGGCTATCCCGTTCGTTAATTTATGTTCTGTTTATTTGTTGCTTTTTTCGGTTGTTGAATTCATCATACTGCACGACGACTTAGTGCAGTTATTGCATGAATTATCTTTACCTTCAGTCTTTACTTCCGATGCAGATGAGTTTCCGGATGAAGTGGAAGAATTGCCGGAACTTTCCATATTTACCGTGCAATGTTCTCTTTCTGTATCCGTGCAAACCTTGCTGCATGATTCGTCACATGTTGTCTTTGTACACTCAGCGCATTTAGGGTCACCTGAGCTGCTGTAAGCCGGGCTTACAAATGTAATTGTTACTGCCGTAAGTAATGCAAGCATACACACAGCTATGATTGATCTCGATTTCATTTTTTTTAAATTTATAGTTTATGAATTTTTGCAATAATTGAATTTCTGAACGGGCATAACAAATCACGCTCAAATGCATTTATCGCAAATAAATATTAAAGCTATCAGAGAAAAAATGAAATGCTAAATCCTGAAGTTATTATTTAAGAGATATGTCCCGGTTCCTCCTTTTGGAGGGGGTAAGTCATAATTATTGTATATCGTTTTTTCAAGCGGTGAATTATCCGAAAAACTGAGCTCTGTTTGTATGAAACTCTTTAAAGAAACTGAAGTTTTATCAGAGCTTCTTGAATCAGCATAAAGATCATCTGCCTGTGATATATAGATGCAGGGGCACTCACGATTGCGGCTTATTTTTTTCTTCTTATCACCGCAGTCTGAATTATTCATCTGTTTGCAGCACTTCATCTCACTGCTTTTCATTTTACAGAATGAACTTTCCATTAAAACGCTTCCAAGAACAAGTGAAGGGAGGTTAACCAAAAGTACTGCAAAGACGAGGAATATTTTTATTCCCGTTGATGAAATGCTTATGAAGCTGTATTTCTTACCATGAAGCATAGTTTAATATAATTACTTTTCTTAACAATTGTTACATATAAAGGGGCTTCTATTAATTAAAGCGGAGATTTCCCCGGCCTCTTGTTTTTAATATCATTCAATGACACCTATAGAAGACATCTGTTTATTATATTTATGTGAGGTGAAAAAATGAAACTAAAGAATACTTTCATATTATGGTCATAATTCTGCTCCTGATTTTGTAAGAATCCGGTTTATCGTACAAAAAGAATAAAGATTCATCCCCGGGAATCACGGTTTATAAAAAATTTAAAATTAAAAGGAGAGCAATAATGAAATATTTAAAGATAAATATTCTGATCGTATTCGTGTTTGCAGCATCTTTAAGCTATTCACAATACATTAAAGTTGAAAATGGCAGGTTTAAGGTCGTGAATTATACTTTGATCGATGATGTTCTTTTATTTCGTGCCTATGATTGCGATTCAAGGAAGTGTATACTTGGCGGCGAAATGGATGCCATTGATTTTTATGAATGGAATTTTCTAACTAACAGAAAAGGTATGTATGAAATAGTAATATATTTAAAGCCCGATAGAATTCTGATCAGGGAATTTGTTGTGGTGAAATGATAAATGAGTAGCGGTATGAGAGGAAATAAAAAAGGACGGCACTTTGTCCGCCCTCTAAATAATAATATTATATTTCCTGCATGCCTTAAACCACGAAAGTGGAGGAAGGTTTCATGTTTGACGCCTGCCTTAATCCGCGTCAGCGGAGGAAGGTTTCACCTTTCACGCCTGCCTTAATCCGCGTCAGCGGAGGAAGGTATTTACTTCTTACCTTCTTCATACTTCACTGGGGGTGATTCTCTTTGTGTATCATTATTGCCTCGGTTATTATTGCCGTTATCGTTTTTAGGCGGGTCCTGTTTAGGAGGGTCCTGCTTAGGCGGATCCTGTTTTGGCGGTGTATTGTTTGGCGGGGGAGTGTATTGTTTATTCCCGTCATTATTTTTTTTGCCGCTGTTCCAGTCCTTATTGGTATTAGTGTTGCCATCGTTCTTTTTGCCGGTGTTGTTATCCTTGTTACCTTCATTGTTCCTGTTGCCGTCATTTTTCTTTTCAGTGTCTTTGGTCTTTGTTCCGTTATCGCCATCATTATTATGTTTGTACCAAACTTCTTTATCTCTATCGCCGGTATTGTTGGAACCGCCATCGGTATTACCGGTTGGATTGTTGGATTTTACTCCTGTATTGGTTTTCCATGTGTCATCATTAACTTCGCGTATCTTTTTATCGTTCGGCTTTGAGTCAGTATACTTGCCGGTATTGTTATACATGCCCACATCGTTTACGGCTTGTTTTTTGCCTGTTACTTCTTCAATTGATTTAACTTTGGGTCCGTTAGTATTAATTCCGGTTTTGGTAATTGTCGGGTCGCCATCAAACACGCTGGTTTTAATAATATTCGTATTCCCGGGTGTGCCGTTACCGCTTGGGTCAACTATTGGTACTCTGGGCGGGATGGGGTCAGCAAAGTGCCTTCTTTCAACAAAGGTCCAGCAGTTTACATTGTAGCGCATTGTGTGGCATCTGTAATGATAATTGTCATAACACCTAACCCATGGTGAAATTGGATACCAGCCGCAATAACCGTCGTTATACATCCATACGACCCATGCCGGCGCCCAAACAAAACCGGGTGACCATACCCAGCCCCAGCGGCTTGAAAACCACCAGCGGCCGTAATGGCAGGTGCGCCATCCCCAGTCATAGTAAGAAACCCACATCCAGCTGCAATTGGTGTAGGTCCAGTAACCGTTTGTATAGGGTGACCAGCCTTCTTCAACATTGTTAGGACGCCATACGTAATCAGTGTTTATCTCTTCATCAAATCCGCCGGATTGGTCAGCTACGGCGTTGGGGTCAATTTCTCCCTTGGTTATATTTATCCATTCGCCGTCTTTTTGAAGTTCTTCTTTTACGCCTTCAATTGTGAATACGCTGTCATTCTGAAATACCACAGAATCAGCGGCAGTTGTTGCGGATAATTCTGGTGTAAGCGCACACGAAATTATTCCTGCGCACATCAGTATTACCCTGAAAAGCATTTTATGTGGTTGCATAGTTTAACGCTCCTTAATTTGGTTCTGAATTATCGTTCCGAAGGAGGGCCTTCGGTTTTGTTTTTATCCCCATAAAAACAATAAAACAAAACTTTCTGAAATTTGTAGGTGAATATTTTTGAAATCTATTCACCCGCGTGATACAAAATAGCATAAAATTTAGATGTTTAGGGTAACATTTTGTAAAATTATGTAACAGTGGATGGTGACAGCGGGTTGTAAAGTAGAAGGTTGTAAGGTAGAAATTAGAAGATTGAGGAAAAAAAATTGAAATTTGAAAGGAATGAACTAAAGTATTTTCAAACAGGGTGTTAAAAAACGGAACAAAGTTGCATAAGGCCTGTTTTATAAGTAAATGACAATCTAAAGAAAAAATACTTTTTTTTATTGAATAAAATACATATATTTACTATTCATAAAACTAAATCGAAAAATCACAATTGCATACCCCCGATGCAGCAGAAATAATTATTACTGTTCCCGAGGAACAATATCCTTTGGAGCTGCATGATGAGCTTCATCACGGTGAGCTTATAGATAATGCCCATCCTGTTTATCCTGCAGGCAAAGGATTCTATATATGGTATAAGGATAGTGTTCCTGATGAAATTGATACAAGCATTATTTCAGATGAGTACGAGCTTCTTTATCAGTCTGTCAATTTGACAGCATATAAATCAAAGCTAAACATGTACGTTTCGGTTTACTCAGCCTGTTTAACCATAGTTATGCTTATTTTAATCTCTTCTCCTTTCCTTCCTGATGCGCTGGCAACATTCCAGGCGAACAAGTCAGCAGGTATCAATAAAAACGTGGTAAACAATGTGACGGAAATTAACCCTGTTACAGAGACTAAACGCAGCGTAGAAACTGTTGAAGGCATGCCGAGAAACAGTATTGGCTTTACTGACCTTAAGAACAATGTTATGTATGTAGTCTTAGAGAACGGTAAATATTCCATCCAGGAATCATCATGGAATAATGAAGAAAAAGCAAACTCCAGGATAAGCAGGCTTAATTCACTTGGAGTAAGGAATCCAGCGGGCAAAGTTTTAAAAGCTGTTATTGAAAAAGCAGATCTATCGGATAAAGGTGTTTGGTTCAGAACAAGGTTAGGGGAGTTCAGTACGATTAAAGAAGCAATAGAAACAGCGGCTCAGATAAGAGCTGAAGAAAGATCAAAGAAATTTGCAGACCTTTACATATTTCCGGGAAGTAATTTAAAGGTTTAAATAATAATCACCGGATAACCCAAGGTCATCCGGTGAAATAAATTTACTCATTCGCCCTGCAATTAATAATCAACTCGAAAATTATTCAATAACAACCTGCAGGGAGTACTCACTTCCACCGCGGTTTGAGCCTACTACTATCTGGTAATCTCCTCCCATGGGCAGAGTCCCTTCCCATCTTGTTGTTGGGTTATCTTCTGTTGCTCCGGCCATATACTGCCAATTATCTGTCCTTAAGATATAGAAAACCGCGTTATCTTCGGGAGACATAATGGTAATTGTCATGAACTGTCCCTTTGATGCGCCTACTATGTAACTGTATACTTCGCCTCTTGGAACGCCGCCTTCGATGTTCGTAAAATACTCTCCTTTTTTGAATTTAATTCTTTCCTGTGAACTTGTTGTGAAAGCGCAAATGATAAGCAGCAAAGCGGTAAGCAATATTTTTGTTTTCATGGTTTATATGATGTTAGTTTAATTTTATATTGTTAATTCTAAATGATGAGTTAAAATGTGTTAGTTTCATTGCCATCGTTCCATTGTGCAACCTGTACCGGGATAATAACACTTCCTGCATAGTAACATTCTAATACTGCTTTATCGAAAGCTGCGCCATAATCACTGTAACCTAGAGCTACACCTATGACCCGTTTGCCATCTCCATTTTTCCCTTCTACTATAACCCCGTTGCCTTTAGTATTTGTAAATGCAACTAAAATGGGAGAAGTGCCTCCGTACTCATAACACTTCGCCTCTGCGCAAGCTACTGCATCATTCATTGCATAGCAGTATGAGTATGCGCCTGTGTTTGTGCAGAAATAAACTGCTGATTGTGAATAGATGCTTTGTGAAAAAACATATAGGACTAGAAGCAGTAATAATGTTTTGATCGTTTTCATTTTTTTTCTCTTTTATATTTGTAGTATTATTTTCTTGGTTCTCTTTATCTATTCTGCAAATTCTCACCATGCAATTATACCGTAATTAATGTACCCAATGCAAAGAAACTTTTCTTCGATAATCACTATGAAAATGCATCAAAAATTAAAAAAAAGCTTAAATTTTGTTCTTTTAGGTATTAATATTGAAATATTATCACTATACTTATTCAGAGAATAAACTTAAAATGAATGGAAAACTCTAAAATAGTCCGATTATTAAAAACTTTCACAAAACCTGAATTGAACGAGCTTGAAAGGTTTGTTTCATCTCCGTATTTCTCCCGAAAGAGAGACTGCATGCCGTTGCTTAAATCTCTTAGAAGGTTTTGGCCTGAGTTTGATGAAAGATCATCCAGCAAGGCAGTATATGAATTCGCATTCTCCGGCAAGACCTATGGTGATAAAAGGTCGGTAAGTATGCTTTCAACCATAAGTAGTGAGCTCTATAAGCTGGCAGTTGAATTTCTCAGGTATTCAGAGTTTGAAAAAGAAGAAAATCAGAAAAAACTCTTGCTCTTAAGAAGTCTGAGAAGAAAGAATCTGCGGAACGAATTTGAAAAGGAGTTTGGGAAGCAGCTTAGTGATAGTTCAATTTCACACGGAAGTGCACCCGGATTCCTTGAGAGCTCGAGGCTCAACTCAATATATAGCGATTACCTGTGGGACCGCGGAGATATGCCCGGTCTTTATGAAACACAGTTAATCAGCACCTCTGATGCGATGGCATTTGCTTTAATAACAGGTTTTAAGTTTATGGACCTTCAAAATACTGCCAAACTTATGGATATTAAAACTCACAGCAGCTTTACTGATATTGTGCTTGATGCGTTAGATGGTGAGAAAATGCTGGAGGCAATGCAGGAAACTAAGGACAGTCTTTACCCGTATATTTCTGCTAATTACTATATCTACATGATGAAGAAAATTCCCGGCGAGAGCAGCTACTATAATAAGCTGAAACAAACCCTTGAGAGTAATATTGAAAAATTTGGACATACAGAAAAGTATATGCTTTACCAGGCGATGGAGACACATTTAGTAATTGAGCTGGAACATAATTCATACAATGCAGAAGTTGCCCGTGAGCTTTTTGAGCTTTACAGAGATGAACTGAAGCTCGGAATTCACAAGGTTTCGCCGGAGGGATATTTAGAGCCGACGGTTTACAGAAATATTTTCTTAACGGCTTGTGATATTAATGAATTTGAATGGGCTGAAGAGTTTATTAACATGTATTCCCGGGAGCTTCCGGCGGAGTTTGCCGAAAGTATGAAAAATTATTCACTAGCGAGGCTGTATTTTATAAAGAAAGATTTTGAAAAGGCTCTTCAGAAAATATCCGGTATAAATTATGACTATCCCTTGCATAAAATTGATGCTAAGGTCCTGCATTTTAAAATATGTTATGAGCTTGGAAGATTTGAACAGGCTTTTAATATTCTGGATACTGCCAAACATTATTTATCCGCAACTTTAGATATTCCGAACGTTTCCAAAAAGAGAAACAATGCATTCTTTAAATATGCGGCCGAAGTGCTGAAACAAGTAACCAGCAAAGTTAAGGATAAGGGTTCTTTACTGAAGAAAGTTGAGAGGGAAGAAATCATTGAATCAAGAGTGTGGCTGATTGAGAAAATTCAGGCACTGAAATCTGAAAAATAAAACTGCATGCTTACTTAAATATTCAACAAAAAAAGAAATTAGCTAAATATGCCGTACAGGGTTAGTATTTTAAGTTGTGTTCCGTTAAACAAAAAGGGCCTCCCTTAGGCCGCCCTTTTATTATATATTTATGGATTTTCATAGGATGACTCCAAGTCATCCTATGAAATGATCATAGTTCTTTTATAACTGACTCAATTACTTCAAGGCCTACATCAATATTTTCTTTTTTGATATTGAGGTTTGGTCTAAAGCGGATGCTCTTCTCACCACAGCCTAAGAGTATTACATTCTTCTGGAATATTTTACTTACAGCCTTACTCCTTAATTCGCCGCTGGGCAGATCAATTGCGCAGTATAAGCCTTTTCCTCTTGCGTTGCTAAGTACCTGCGGATATTTTTCCTGCAATGAATACAACTTATCCATCAGGTAAGCGCCTACATTCGCGGCATTTTCAACAAGATTTTCTTCCTTAATTATTTCCAGGTACTTTTTGAATCTCATCATATCAACAATGTTTCCGCCCCATGTTGAGTTAATCCTGCTTGAAGTATGAAATACATTATCAGGAACGTCATCTATTCTCTCTGTAGCAAGTATACCGCATACCTGGGTCTTCTTACCGAAGGAAATTATATCAGGCTGCACATAATGCTGGTGTGCCCACCATTTACCGGTCATTCCTACACCTGTCTGCACTTCGTCAAATACCAGCAGTATCTCATTTTCATCGCAAATTCTTCTTAGCTCCTTAAAGAACTCAACCCTGAAATGATTATCTCCGCCTTCGCCCTGGATAGGTTCAAGGATCATACATGCGATATCATCTTTGTTCTCTTCAATTGCTTTGTAAATTTCTGCAATAGCCTGTTTTTCCAGTTTCATTACCGCATCGAGATTGTTCTCATTGAGGGGGAAAATTACTTTGGGATTAGTTATCCTTGGCCAGTTAAATTTTGGATACAGGGCAGTCTTAACCGGATCAGTATTTGTAAGCGACATTGTGTAACCTGAACGGCCATGAAATGCCTGTTTAAAATGTATAACCTGGTGACCCTTTTCTTCTTTGTAACCTTTTTTAAAGTTCTTGCGTACCTTCCAGTCAAAAGCTGTCTTGAGCGCATTTTCAACAGCCATAGAGCCGCCTTCGATGAAGAAAGAATATTTGAAGTAAGGCGGAATAGCAATATCAAAAAATGTCTTTACAAATTCAGCCATTTCGGCATAATAAATATCGCTGTTGGATGGTTTGTTCAAAGCAATTTTACCAATATATTCTATGAACTGAGGATTATTCAGTTTTGGGTGATTCATACCCAAAGGGTTGGATGCAACAAAGGAAAAAAGATCGAGGTATGGCTTATTGTTTCTTGCTTCATATATATATACACCCTGTGATTTTTCAAGATCCATTACAATATCAAGACCATCAACCTGCATGTAGTTTCTTAATGTATCCAATACATGGTTTGGGTGAAGCTTATTCTGTTTTACGGTCTGATGCACTGCCATTGGTTTAGTTATTACGTTATCCATTACCTTTCGTCTCCTTTGCAAACTCCTGCCCGGTAAGGACGAAGAGTCTATTTAATTGTACAGCAAAAACTTATAGTTTCTTAAATCAAAAATCATTTTATTATTTCATGAGGAACTTCTCATGTGAAATATGCCTAAGGATTTCGTTATTTTCCCTTAACGTATTCTTCTGCAATCTGTACGGCATTTGTCGCTGCGCCTTTTCTCACGTTATCGGCAACTATCCATAGATTGATTCCGTTTTTAACAGAGTTGTCTATCCTTATTCTGCCTACAAAAACATCATCTTTTTCAGCTGATGTTATTGGCATTGGGTATAGATTCTGTGAAGGGTCGTCAGTTACAGTAACACCTTTTGAGCTGTTTAATATTTCCTTTACTTCTTCCACATTCACTTTTTTATCAAATTCTATGTTGACTGATTCACCGTGACCGGTCAAAGTTGGTATTCTTACGCATGTCGCGGTAATTGCGAGGTCTTTCTTACCCATAATTTTACGGGATTCATTTATCATCTTCAGCTCTTCGCGTGTATAGTAATCATCAAAAAATACATCTATATGCGGGATAGCATTGTAAGCAATCTTGTGCGGGAAAGGAGAGACAGAAGTTCCAAGATTTCTTAATTCGCTCTCAAGCGAAGTGATTCCTTTATTACCTGCGCCAGATACACTTTGATATGTTGAAACAACAACGCGTTTTATTTTGAATACATTATCTAAAGGCTTTAACACTGTTACAAGCTGTATAGTTGAGCAATTTGGATTTGCAATGATGCCTTTGTTCTTAAACATATCCTGCCTGTTAACTTCCGGCACAATTAGAGGAACATCGTCCTGCATCCTGAATGCCGAGCTGTTATCTATTACTATTGCGCCGTCTGCCGCTGCTTTAGGAGCCCACTCACGTGAAACCGAACCTCCTGCTGAGAAGAATGCGAATTCCAGATTCTTGAAGATGTGAGGCTCAAGTTTATGAAGCTTAAATGTTTTACCTTTTATATTAAGCTCCTTGCCCGCATTAGCATCTGAAGCGATGGCAACAACTTTGCCTACCTCAAAATGTCTCTCTTGTACAATTTCAAGTATCTTGCGGCCTACAAGTCCGCTTGCTCCCACTACTGCAATATCATGTAATCTCATTTATGTGTAATCTCTCCGATTATATAATGTTTTTCTTTGATGGATTTTAAGTATTTAGAAATTTTTGCAGAATC
>JBDTNV010000116.1:0-10416 GCA_039933555.1 Ignavibacteria bacterium | reverse complement strand
TCTTCAATGGAAGTGTGTATGACTTATCAACAAGCTTTACATTCGAATTCCATATTTCATAGTCCTGGATTAGATAATACTTTCTGCCTTTAGATGTGCTGAAATGATACACAGGATATGATGTTGGCCACGATGTGGCGATGGAAACATCAGCATCTCTCACAAACATATTAAGCATCACAGGCACAAACTTTATCCTGAATCTGAATGGGTAAATATTTTGCGGAAGCTTATTCTTACCTGCAGTTAACCAATTCAGCGCATATCTCACCTGGTGTTTCAGGAAATACCTCTTTATCCTGTTCTTATGGAGGTTAAATGGAATAACCGGTGTATATAACATTACATCGTGCCCTCTATCAACAAGCCTGTTGGCATACTGGAATATTATATTCATCCCGCCGGTTCTTGTAATTTCAGGAACAATGAAATTAATTTTCATCTGTAATAAGACCTTGGTTAACGTTATGTGCTTCTCTTTCCAGCAATTCTATGAATTTATAAAAATAATATTTCAGATGCTTTGCAAATCCGGTTAACTTACTTATGTATGATGGCTTTGCGGTTACCTCTATTTCCTTCATTTTATTTTTATAGGTTTCAGCATATAGAATGTTATTCAGAGGATCAGTTGCATGATAAACCCTTAGGTCTTTAAGCACACCCACTCGGTAACCCTTTTCAATTGCTCTTTTTGTATAATTACCATCTTCCCCGGTGAAAATCCTGCTGCTATCCACAACAAATTTACCAATCATATTGTATATATTACGGGAGATCATAAAAACCCATCCACCTGCCGGGCCAGACTGAAATATGAATTTATTATCATAAAACGGGATATTGAAATAATTGTCTTCCGGTGGTTTAGCCCCGTTTGTCCTGGAGTCCTGTATTACGTCTGTAGAAAGATAACCTATCTTTGGTATATTCTTATATGCTTCTACCATAGCTATAAGCCAGTTACCTGGGAAATCAATAACATCGTCATCAATTCCAACAATGTACTCACCCTTGCACATTTCAGTAACATAATGTTTTGCATTTGTCCCGATATTTGTATCGTTGTAATGAATTCTAATACTTCCATTATTAATGGATCTTAAATATTCCACAGTACCATCGGTAGAATTATTATCCCAAATTATTATTTCATATTTAGCGCCTTTAATAGAAGTCAGTAGAGAGTTCACGCACTTTTTTAAATATTCCAGACGGTTATAAGTAACCACGAAGATACTAATAAGTTCGTTATTATAATGTTTAAAAGAATCTTTATCGGTATTACTTCTTTTCAGAATATATTTTTTTAAGGGAGGGAAAAATAAAAGCGCTTTTGCAAATATTTTGTATTCTTTTTTATCAAGATATCTTGAAATAATCAAACATGCAGCATAACAGCTGATAAAAGCCGCACATGTTAAAACTAAGATCAATAATGTTTCAACCCGGCCGGGTAATATAAAAATTCTTTTAATTAAATAATAAACCGGATAACTTATACAGGATGAAATTAATACACTGATAATAGGTTTTGTAAATATATTTTTAATTATAGAATAAAAGTTTTGTTCAAAAAAGCGCACGGATGCAGTAAATACATAAATTGCGGCAATTGTTGTTGAAATTGCGCTTCCATAAGCAGCCCCAACTATTCCGTAATATTTTACAAGCAGGTAACTTAGTATTATATTTATTGAAAGATAAATGATCCCTTCGCGCATGGAAAACTTTGGCACACCGATATTTGGCGTTATTGAATTACCGGGAGCTGAAAGAAGTAAATTAACTATACCACCTGCTGCAATTATCCTGAGAAGATACGCTGATATCTCGTAACCCGGTCCTACCCATCCAAATATCAGGTCATTCGCGAATAATATCATAAAAAAATAAATCGGTATCGTGACAAGCGTTAAATATTTTGTCATTTCCGCAAATAAAGTCTCAAGCAGGCTGGTTTTGCCTTTTGCATTTAATTCAGCGGCTACAGGCGCTACCTGGACTATAAACTGGGTTGGTATTATTTTCCCAACCCTTGTCATTCTTGTTGCCAGGTTGAAAAACGTTACATTACCAATTACAGAAAAATATGCCAGTAAAAATTCATCATATTTATCTGAAGCAAAGCCCGCAAGTTTTGATATTTGCATTTGAGCGCCGATATTGAACATACTCTTAAGGGTCTTATTGCTGTAATATTTTAATCCTATCCTTAACTGTGGGATTAGTTTGTACGAGTATACCATACTTATTACAAGGCTTAAGGTAATGAAGAAGATATGAGCTGATAATATTCCATATAAACCAAACCCGAGAAGTAACAGTACTATTACTGTTACAAAATTAAGCGCTGAGAGCAGGATTCCCCATAAGCTTGTGAGGTACATTTTTTGCAGACTTATTATGACAGAGTTATATATACCGAATGTATTTACAACAGAAAATGCCGTAAGCGCTATAATATATGTAAACAGGGCCTTATTCTCAAATTCAGGAGGGATATTGATTGCATTAAGGAATTTGTTCCTTAGTAATAACGCAACTGTGATACATATAATACTGAAAAAAAAGTAGAAAATAGAAGCAGTATTAATAACCGAATTTAATTCATCATATTTTTTTTGATTATAATATTCCGATATAAATTTATAAAACGAGGTAGATATGCTGAGATCAAAAAGACCAAATATGCCTGTTACGCCGATAATAAAAGCGTAAATACCAAATTCCGTAATGCCTATATGAGCAATAATAAAGGGTGTTAAAAAAAGCGGGGCTATGAAATTTATAATTTGTGAAAGGAAGTTATAATATGTATTTTTTATTACTTTGTCTGTTAAAGACATTATTTACAATTTGCTTATGGTTTTTTTAGAGGCTTATGATTTGATTGTTGATACCACTATCAATCTGAATGCTAAAATAGGGTATAAAAACTTAGCCTTAAAGCCAAAATTCCTGCAATAATACCTGTAAATATCACTGTACATTATCTTTCTGAGATTAAAATCCGCATTTTTTGTAGAATGACTGCCGTAATGAATAATAGAAACGGTATGAAGAAAATATACTTTATTTCCTGCCTTCCATATTTTACTGCACAGGTCAACATCATTGTATAAGATCCTGTATGACTCATCAAAATAATTTATACTCTCAAGGATATTTTTCCTTATCATAAGAAATGTAGCCGCTGCCTGCTCGACCTCACAGGAGCTATTGTAATCAAACTCCGACATATCATATTCATTATTCATCTTATCAAGAGAAAGATAAGTATAAAAAGCATTAATGAGTTTAGGGAATTTTTTTACGCTGTTTTGTATGCTTCCATCCGGATTAAGGAGCTTGCATGCTACTGCACCGGCATCTTTATTATTTTCCAGAAAGTCCGCGCACTCTTTCAGCGAATTTGGCTTCATAATTGTATCACTTCCGAGCAATAGGATGTATTTGCCGCGGGCTATTTTCATCCCCTGGTTGCATGCTTTTGCATATCCAAGATTACTCTTGTTTTCAATCAGAATAATTCTTCCGGTTTCGGTTTTAAGGTATTCAAGGCTTCCATCTGTTGAAGCATTATCAATTACTATTACTTCAAGCTCAGGTATAAGTGCGGTTGTAGTATCAAAGATGGACTCTATGCACTGCTCAATAAGTTCTTTTGTGTTCCAGTTTGCTATTACAATTGAAATGGTCATTTGATGAAATTAAAAAGCCAATCCAATATTAAAGGATCGGCTTTGAATCAATTCTTTCTTGAGAATACTACGGAGTCTTTTGCTGGTTGTAGAATAAGATAGTATAAATTTTATTTCTTAACGTATCTACTTCTTTTACATAGAAGTTCTGGTTTTTAGACTTCAAATGTTTAACCTGGTTCTTCCTTATTGCAAGCTTCACGGCTGATTTTACATAATCCTTCTGATTTATATGTGCATCAAGCCATCCTTTTTTGAATCTTTTTGATGTATATGGAAGGTATGCCAAATGCTCTTTTGGAATATAGCCCGTTGTATTAGCTTCATCAGTCAATTCTTTATGTATTATCTTTCCTTCATGGTAAACGCCAAATTGAAAAACTGTAAAGATAATTATGACTGACATTATCATGAATAAGAAGCCTATTAAAGCTGTTGAATTAAAGCTGACAGTCAGGTTCCACATGAAATGCATGAACATCGCCACTGCAAGCCCAAGTGGTATAATTGTAAGTTTAGCAAATAATCCTCTGAATTTTGCAAATCCGATAGCTGCACCAAATACCGCCTGCGTACAACAATGCAGAACTGCCGAAAAGAGAGTTCTGATAATTACAAGCATTAATAGCCCTGCGTAATCCTGCGGAAAACTCATGAAATAAAGAAAGTTTTCAGTCATACCAAAACCAAGACCAACAGCCCCGCCATAAACTGCGCCATCTACGGGACCATCAAAATGACGGCTAAATGCCATGATAAGAAGAAAAATACCCTTTGTAGATTCTTCCACAACGGGCGCAACAACTACTGCCCCCGCCAGATTATTTAACGTTCCTGCATCGGAATCATTGGCAAACTGGAATATGAATTCAGTTACGCCAATACCCATAATCATACTGCCGATAATTCCAAAAATAATTGCACCTGTTGCACCCCAGAAAAAATTCAAGCCAACAAGCCAAAACGGTTCGCGTTCATACCTATCCATTAACCAAATGATAACAAGATACATCAGCATTGGCACAACAGAGAAAAAGCCGGCTAAAAAAAGATGAATTATTGGATTCATACCCTGAGTTTAGTTAAATAACCCGTAAATATAATTAAACAATTGTGAATTAACAATTAATGTAATTAGGACGCGAATTGAATTGAAGAGCCTCTGATCATTTTATCAAAGCAAGCTTTTTAGTAAGCGAAGTCTTTCCGGAAGTTAATTCATAAAAATAAACGCCGGAAGAAAAATTTGTCATATCAAAGGTTTCGATATAATTGCCTGCATTGTGATACCTGTTAAATATGTTCAATATTTCCCTTCCGTTAAGGTCATAAATCGCAAGTTTTACAATTCCGGCTAAAGGTATTGAATATTTTACTGTTGTAACAGGGTTAAACGGATTAGGGTAATTTTGATCTAATACATATTCCGCAGGTATTGTTGTGTTATTTGGATCTATTCCAAAGGGATCGCCTTCATATCTTAAAACTCTTCCATCTGTTGCTACTGCATAAGCGCAAATTGTATTTGCGCCCGATTTATAATAATCAAAATGTTCAAAGAGCGATACACCTGAAGAATTCATATCGCTCCAGCTTGTGCCGTCATTTGATGATCTGCTTAATTTATTGGCCGAGAAGAAAAAGATATCTGTACCTTCTATCCATTTAACATCTCCTTCTCCTGATGTTCCGGGTATATTTATTGTTTGCCAGTTTATTCCTCCGTTGGTTGTACGGGCAATATTTGGCAGCGAAATATCGCTTATTGCAATGCCTGTTAGCTTATCTGATTCAAAAGAGATTGAAGGAATTGAATTGGAGTTCAACCCAATTAGATAAGAAGACCAGTTTGAACCTGCATTAGTTGTAATGTATATCTTTCCCGGCTGCTGAGTTCCAAAACCATAGAAAGAGCTATCCACTATAAAGCCTGAATTCTGCGTAGCATATGTTGGTATATATGGAGCGGTTGAAACATTCCACGTATTACCCTTATCAGTTGTTTTAGCTATCCAATACGGTGTGTTTTCTAATGGCGGGTCACTAATGATAATACCAAAATTTTGCTGGGGCTTCTGAAATATAATTGAACCGATGAAACCGGAATTACCCCCTGTTTGCAGTATAACGCTCCAGTTAGCACCCCTGTTTGTTGTCTTGTATATTTTGGCATTTCCACCGCCTCCTGATGGAGAGCCGCCATCACCCGCAAATATTGTATCAGAATTCAAAGCCCAGACAGAAAAAAGCTCTGTTCCTGTTATGTTACCCGTGATATTTGCAAAATTTACGCCGTTATCAGTTGAAATAAATACTCTGGGATTTCCTATAGAGCCGCCGGCAATAACAAAAGTACTGCAGTTTGGGACTGAAATACTTGGGTAATCGCCTAATTGAGCTTGCGGTATTTGAGTTACTATTTGCCATTGTGAAAAGATGGTAGCACTCAATAAAAAACTAAAAAATATAAGCCGAAGGGCTTTAATATTCATTTTTTCAGTAAATTTATTACCAAATTTAACCATTTAGAAAATAATACTCAACGAAATAAAAAAACCCCGTCCTGAGTGATCCGGACGGGGTTTAATACCAAATTATTTTATTTCTGAATAGTTATGAATAGATCCCTTTTTTCAAAAAGATAAATATCATTATACTATTTTATTGTAAAATAACTTCCATTATTTTACTAACCTTAGAAACAAGGCGGTGAAATATCTTCGTTATTTCACCAGCATCATTTTCTTGGTTTCTTTGAAGTTACCAGCTGAGAGTGTATAGAAGTATACACCGGTTGAGAATGAGCTCATATCTACATTTTCGATGTAATTACCTGCAGCATAATCTTTATCGGTTACTGTCATTAACTCTGCGCCAACACTGTTATATATCTTTAATGTTACTTTGCTATCAGTTGGTACTGAGAACTTAATAACAGTAGCAGGATTGAACGGATTAGGATAATTCTGCTGTAAAGCAAACTGTGTTGGTGTTGTTGTGTTAGTAGGATCAACACCGGTTAGGGTGTTATCAGTAACTTTAATGACGCTTCCATCACTGCCTGAAATTGCATAACCATAAACAACTCCGCCTAAGAAGGTGAAAGCAATATCATTCCAGCCTGTTAAGCCCGGATTTGTCATAGTAGTCCAAGTTGCGCCGCCATCGATACTTCTTTTAATACCATTTACACCTACAGCACCGGTTATATAACATGCATTTGTACCCTGGATCCATTTGCATAGACCTGTGCCTGTTAAGCCTGTAGCTGCAGCAACTGTTGTCCATGTTGAACCGCTGTTTGTTGAACGGCTGATATTTGGCAATGAAGTGCTTGTAATAGCAATCATTGTTGAACCAACATCATTACATGCAAAACCTGAAGTGAATGTACCTGCAACAGAAAGTGTACCCTGATTGAAAGTTGAACCGGCATTTGTTGAGAAACATACTCTTGCTGTTCCGCTCATTCCGTGTCCAAAAACAGTGTTACTTGCGCACCAAACAGAACCTGCACCGCCAGTTGTTCCGGCAACTACTGTTGTTCCGGTTGTCCAGGTAAGACCACCGTTTGTTGTGGTAGCCCATAACTGCGCGCCGCCTGTTGGGGCATCACTCTGTGTATAAGCAAAGTTACGGTTACTGTTTAAACCTGCAATACCATTGAAGAAACCAACAGTACCGCCTGTTGTTAAAACTGTTGTCCATGTAACGCCTGCATCTGAAGTTCTCCAGATCTTTGCGTTTCCACCGGCACCGCCAACTGCTCCGCCATCACCCACTAAACAGGTTGTAGCATCAATAGCCCAGATTGCGTAAAATTCAGGTCCTGTTAAGGTACCTGAAGCGTTGGTAAAGTTTGTGCCGCCGTTTACTGTTCTGAAAACTTTTGGTACTCCGCCTGTACCGCCGGCTACCCATACGGTGTTAGCATCAACAACTGAAATAAAAGGAAATGTTCCAAGGCCGGTCATGTTAACTGAACCGTTACAATAGGTCCATTGTGAATATGTGTTAGCAGCAAAAAGAAAAGCAACTGCCAAAACAAGAAGTTTAAGATGTCTCATGTAGTTATTACCTCCAATAGTTCTCCATTTGCGAGGAGATTTTTGTTAATTAAATGTTAATGATTTATTTGTTCAAAAGTAACTATACCACAGCAAAAAAACAATATAATTTTTAGTTTTTGCCCAAAAAATTATTTATTCTGTTAATTACTGTTTTTTTGGTTAATATCTCCAAAACTTCGAATATGCCGGGACTTACAGTAATGCCTGTTACTGATAATCTCAATAAATGGATTAATTGAGCCGCCTTAATACCATTTAAATCTGCAAAATTTCTTAGTTTTTCTTCTATTTTCTCACTATTCCAATCATCAAGTTCTTCAAGTTCTGTTGCAAAATTTTCAAATAATGGCTTAATTTCAGGATTCCAATATTTTGTAATCCCTTTTTCATCGTAGCTATCGGGATCAGTAAAAAAATAGCTTCCAAATTCAACGAAATCGTTAATAGTATAAACCCGCTCTTTCATTAAAGTAACTACACTTTTAATGTACGATTCAGATTCATTAATTCCTGTTTTATTCAATTTCTCATGAATTATTTTAACTAATTCACCTTCATCAGCGGATTTTATGTATTCTGAATTTATCCAATTCAGTTTTTTCATATCAAACACCGCTGAGCTTTTGTTAACTCTATCAAAAGTGAAAATATTTACCAGTTCATTTTTTGAAACAACCTCAAGTTTTTCCGGTGCTGAAACCTCACCCCCTGGCACCCTCTCCTTAAAGGAGAGGGGTGGAGCAAAACCTAACAAAGTTAGAAAATTAAATAATGCATCCGCCATATAACCTTTATCTTTATATTCTTCAACGCTTACTGTATTCCTGCGTTTGGATAGTTTCTTCTTTTCCTCATCAAGTATCATCGGAAGATGTGCAAACACCGGTACCTTCCACCCAAAAGCATTGTATAACAGGATCTGTTTGGGTGTGTTTGAAAGGTGGTCATCCCCCCGAATTACGTGCGAGATTCTCATATCGTGGTCATCAATTACTACAGCAACCTGGTAAACCGGTGAGCCATCCGAGCGTAGTATAATGAAATCATCAATTTCAGAATTATTGAATGTAGTTTTGCCGTGAACTATATCTTCAAATTCTGTTATACCATCAGGTACTTTAAACCTGATTGCAAACGGCCTGCCTTCATCAAGATACTGCTTTACTTTTTCTTCCGGAATTTTTAATGATGCCCGGTTATACTTGTATTGTGTTTTATTTCTCTGGGCAAGTTTTCTTTGCTGGTCAAGCTCTTCGGCTGTTTCAAATGCATAGTAAGCTTTCTTATCTGCAAGTAATTCCATTGATGCCTGCCTGTGGCGCTCAATATTCAATGCCTGGTAAACGATGGGTTCATCTGAAGACATTCCCAGCCACTCCATACTTCGTAAAATTTGCTCAGAAAGTTCACTTTTGCTTCTTTCAGGATCAGTATCCTCAATTCTAAGCAAAAACTTGCCTTTTTTATTCTTAGCATACAGCCAGTTAAATATTGCCGTTCTGGCGCCGCCTACGTGCAAAAATCCGGTTGGTGATGGCGCAAATCTGACCCTTATATTATCATCCATTGTCAATAATTGATATTTCAGACTAAAATCATTTATTTGTTAATATACTTGTTTTAAATGAAATTGTGAAATAGTGAGTATGTGAAAA
The DNA here is from genome assembly GCA_039933555.1 of Ignavibacteria bacterium. Classification (GTDB taxonomy): domain Bacteria; phylum Bacteroidota; class Ignavibacteria; order Tepidaquicellales; family OLB5; genus OLB5. The sequence continues at coordinate 987 of JBDTNV010000116.1, read as the reverse complement.
AGTGGTGAAATGATATAAACTACATCACTTTTTCACCATTTCATTATATCGCTATTTCCGTAACTGCTTTCATTTGCTATTGACTAAACTAAATAAATAAAGTATTTTAATAGTCAGTTATTGAAAAGTACCACAATAATAAGTATTTTTGTATTAAATCATAAGAATTAAATTTATGGCTATGAAAAATTTTTCAATGAAAAAGCTGTATTACTCCATTAGCGAGGTGAGCAGGATTTGCGATCTTGAGCAATATGTGTTAAGATATTGGGAAACTGAGTTTGAACAGCTTAACCCTGCCAAAAATTCGTCCGGAAACAGGATATATACAAATAAAGATATTAAGATGATCCTGTTAATAAAGAAGTTATTGAAAGAGGAAAAATACACAATAGAAGGCGCTAAGAAAATATTAAAGAATTATAGTGTTGGTGATGACGGTGTCGAAAAAACAGATATGAATGTTGTTGAAGTTCAGAAACAAAAGGCAGGTGAGTTAAGTCTTTTTGATAGCCACCAAGGAACCGAGACTGCAGTGATGGAAGATGGCGAAAAAGAAAGTGACAAGATGGTTGAAGATCTTAAAGAGTTAAGAAAATTTTTGGAAGAGTTATATAATCAATTGGAAGATTAGAAAATATCTTGAACGAAGTATACGATCTCATTCAAAGTCCGAAATTGTTTTCGGACTTTTTTGTTTACAGTTCTTTCATTTATGTAATCAGGAAATTTGTATGAGTAGTGGCAACCTTCAGGTTGCGTTAAGGTTTTCTTGTGCTTCACAGCCTGAAAGCTGCGCCTGCGATTATCCAATTAGAAAAATGATTCCTGAAATATCCTGAATTTTCTATCAATCTTTCATGGCTTTTTTTGTTATTATAATATATATAAATTTGTAATATTGATAATTCGGCGCGTAGCGCAGCCCGGTAGCGCACCACTTTGGGGTAGTGGGGGTCGCTGGTTCAAGTCCAGTCGCGCCGACAG